>NZ_JBMDWJ010000112.1:0-29119 GCF_048595215.1 Siphonobacter sp. | reverse complement strand
GCAACTGGAAGCCTACATTCGTCTCCCCGCTACGCCCCCTACCTTCTCCAATCCTGGCCTTAAGTCTAGTACTGAAACTCGTTCTACGCCATCGAAAGCGGAGCGTACCACGTTTACGTTTCACCTAAACGAAGCGGATACAACGGATTTTAAGAAGGTCTACGGAATTGGCTCAAAGCTTGCCCTTCGCATCATTAAATTCCGGGAAAATCTGGGTGGTTTTGTAAACGAGAATCAACTACGGGAAATCTGGGGCCTTGATTCAACCGTAGTACAGGAACTACTGAAACACGGCCAACTGACGGGACCGGGTTCCGTACGGAAAATTAAAATCAATGAAGTAAGTCTGGAACAGTTCCGCCACCCGTACCTGAAGCCCTACGTAGCCAAAGCCATTCTAGCCTATCGCCAGCAACACGGTGCCTTTCAGTCCGCCGCTGATTTGAAAGCCGTAAAGCTCTTGGATGAAGCTACGCTGAAGAAACTAGAACCGTACCTCGCTTTTTAATTTTTACAGTCTGGTACTAGATCCTGTTACAGGATCTAGTACCAGACCGATTCACCTTAGAAGTTTGGTTTCAGCATATACCGGGAATAGAATTTCTCGATGACTCCCACGGCTTCATCCGCCGTATCGACTACGCTAAACAAATTGAGGTCGTTTAACTTGATGTAGCCGTTTTCTTCCCCCATTACATTCCGAAGCCAGTCAATCAGCCCACTCCAGTATTCGCGACCCACCAGTACAATCGGGAAACGGCCAATTTTCTGGGTCTGAATGAGCGTGAGTGATTCAAACAATTCATCCATCGTGCCAAAGCCACCAGGCAGAGCAATGAAGCCCTGAGCGTATTTAACAAACATTACTTTCCGTACGAAGAAGAAATCAAAATTGATACTTTTATCGTGGTCAATGTAAATGTTTGGCTGTTGTTCAAAAGGTAGTTTGATATTTAACCCAACGGATTTACCGCCATTTTCCTTCGCACCCTTATTACCGGCTTCCATAATACCGGGACCGCCCCCCGTAATCACGCCGTAACCGAGCTTCACGAGTTTTCCCGCAATTTCTTCGGCCAGTTTGTAGTGGGGGTGATCGGGTAAGGTACGGGCCGAGCCGAAGATGGAGACACAGGGACCGATTTTGGCCATTCGGTCAAACCCTTCCACAAACTCGGCCATTACTTTAAATACAACCCATGAATCGGCACTCTTGATTTCAGCCCAGTCTCGGTTTTCGAAGGCTTCCCGAATACGAGCTTCGTCTTCAATGACCGCCGGATTCATTAAGGAAACATCGGTTAAGGGTCGGATATTTTCATCGCTTCCGGGTACCGGTGGTAATCCCGTAGGCTTTATTTCTTGGTTATTTTCTGACATCGTAAAAGTGGTTTACTTGAACATTTTCCCGCCGGAGCAGGGCTTTTAATTGAAGGCCCCTACTTTTGTAAAACGGGAAGGATATAACTGTTTTCCGCTCCGTAATGTTGCAGTTTTTACTTAAACTTCCGAATACACGCATGAAAATTGCTATCGGCTCCGATCACGCCGGATTTGATTACAAAAAACGCCTGGCCGATTACCTTACCCTGCAAGGGCATCACGTCACGGACTTTGGCACCTACTCCCTCGATTCCGTCGATTATCCGGACTTTGCTCACCCCGTAGCCTCAGCGGTCGAGACGCAGGAAGCGGACTTTGGCGTATTGTGTTGCGGCAGTGGTCAGGGCGTTTGCATTACGGCGAATAAACATCAGGACGTTCGGGCAGCCTTGGTCTGGGGCCGGGAATTAGCCGAACTTTCCCGTCAGCATAACAACGCAAATGTCATTTGCATTCCCGCTCGTTTCATTGCGTATGAAATTGCGGAAACCTGCGTACAAACGTTTCTGGATACTCCTTTTGAAGCAGGAAGACACGCCACTCGCGTTGGTAAGATCAGTTGCTAAAATTGTTCCATAATACAACAAGGCCCGACTTCAGGGTCGGGCCTTGTTTCGTTTTAAGCGTGTATCTTCCGGTAAATGCCTTTGTCGATTTGCTCGTACTGCCGAGCCAGAGCGGGAATGCGTTTAAAAAGGGTCGGAGCCAGATTCCGGCGATCAATCAGGTACTCCGGTGGGTCCTTCTCAAAGTTTCGCAGGATATTGATGACGTTATTGTAATTGTTCAGATTCTCCAGATCGAAACGGGCTAAGTTCCAGTTCAGATAAGCCGTTGCCGGATAATTTTCGAGGTACTCGCCCATGCCATCACCCAATACCAGGATTCGTTTGTTTTTAATCTCACTGGGTAAGCGTACGGGTTGTACGGTCAGGTTTTCCAGTTTGAGAATCGTATTGGAAAAGGCGGGCAGCAAGGTCAAATAAAACAGGATTCCGACTCCCCCCACAAAGATTACAAACATCATCTCGGGAATCCATCTGCGGCGGGTATAGGTTTCAAAGAAGTACACACTGAAAAAGGCCAGACCGGGCGTAAAAATGACAAACTGCATGGGAGCCAGATACGCCATCAGCCCCACCGAAAGCAGACAGGCTCCTAAATACAAGGCCATCACCTGCTGTACTCGTGACTGAAAATTTGTATAGCGTCCGTGTTTGAGAATTTGTAGAAAGCCCAATCCAGCCAGTAGTACGGGTAAAACCAGTACTGTAATCAGGGTTTGAAAGTCATTCAAATCGTATTGGCGGATTTGGAAAATGATACTGAGGAAATTCCGGGTAAAGGCATCGTACCGACCATCCAGATAAAAATAGAGGTTCACGATGACCAGCGGGAAAAGAAATCCAAGGATATTCATGATGTGCTGCCGAAAGCTCGCACCACTATACAGCAGCAAGGCCAGTACCACCCAGAGAATAAACACCATACAAGGTGGATAAAATAGCGTGGCAATACCAATGTAAAAGCCGACTTCCAGCAGTTCATCCCGAATCCCTTCCCGGTCAAGTTGTTTGAGCAACGTACCCAGAGCTAGCAACAAAAAGGTCGTTGCTAGTAGAGCAGGCGAAAGCGTCGTGTAATCAAACGACAGATTCATCAGCACCAGATAGATAAAGCCGGGTACGTAGTTCCGGTCCGAAAAGACGCTTTGCCGGCTCATAATCAGATTGAAATAAATCATCTGAAAAGCGGCTATTGCGTAGGCCACAAAGTGATACATGACTTCGGAGCGACCGAAGATCCAGTGCAGACCCGCGTATACCGCCGCCGCCATGGGAGCCGTGCTATCCCAAATGCCATCATACAGACCGTGCCCCTTACTGAGTTGTTCGCCCAGCAACGTCCATTGCATTTCAGGAATCAACAGAGGGGTTGTTCCCATTAGTACCGGAAGTCGGACCAGAAACAGGATTACTAATAGTACGAAAAGCTGGTAGGCCGCATTGACCCGGAAAAAACTAAGCAAGATTGTAAAGCGTTTTTATATCGAAATGAATCAGACCGTTGGCTTGATTCTTTAATTCATCCTACCCTAGAAGAAAGGGTTAAGCGTAGAAAGTTCGCCCGGGGAAATGGAATAGATTCCTATTCGATTCACTCCTTCAACCTTTCCTTCTTCAGTAATTCTATGGTAAAATTAACCACTCTATTCCGAAACCTCTGCGATCCTTCTTAAACTCACGGGGAAAATTCGGATATTTGCGGGGTTCGGGATGAGTTTAACCCCGGAGAGGCCTTCCTCTCCCTAGACGAATGGTATGGAATCGAAACGACAACAAAAATTTGCCCGGCAAATACAGAAAGACCTGGGAGATATTTTTCAACGGGAAATGCGAAATCAGTTTGGCAATGCCTTCATTACGGTTACGGACGTGAAAGTAAGCCCTGACTTAGGGGTTGCCCGAGCGTATCTGAGTTTTCTGCTGACCGAAGACAAAGATCAACTGCTGAAAAGTATCCAGGAAAAAACGAAGCAGATCCGGCAGATTCTGGCGAATAAAATCCGGAATCAGGTACGGATTATTCCTGAATTACAGTTCTTTCTGGATGACACCTCCGAGTACGCAGCTAAAATGGATGCCCTGTTTGCGGGAATCACCATTCCGCCCGCTACTGACGAGCCCGAAGAAAAATAAGCACGGGTCCGATCCGGTTTTATCCGTGGATGAAACCGGATCTTTTTGTATTTCCTTCCCTACCCTTTTGAAGTTCAGGCATGAATTTGGCCTTTCTCGTTGCCCGCCGCTATTTTCTTACCAAGAAGAAAACCTCGTTTATCAATCTTATTGCCATCATTTCTATGCTGGGCGTATGCATTGGTACGATGGCGTTGGTGGTGGTTTTATCCGTATTCAATGGCCTGGAAGATTTTAATCGGCAGCTTTTTAAAACCTTTGATGCCGACTTACGGATTGTACCTGCCAGTGGCAAAAATTTTCGGGTAACGGATTCACTCTGGACGGAGCTGAAGAAAATTCAGGGTATCAAGCATATCACGCAGGTATACGAAGAAAATGCCTTGGTTCAGTACGGAGATCAGCGAACAGTAGTAACCATTAAGGCGATGGACGATAATTTACAGTCGCATCCGGAAATGGATACGGCCCGTATCGCCGGCAGTCTGATCCTTCAACAACAGCAGCAAAATTTTGCCGTACTCGGCATTGGCGTGGCCCGTATGCTGGGTTTAAGACCGGAAGATCCACTAACGCCGCTGGAAATCTGGTACCCTCGCAGAAACGCTAACCTAGCGGCTCCCGGCCTCGATGCCTTCAATCAGGCGAACATTCAGCCGGGAGGAATTTTCAGTATTGAGCAAACCTTTGATGATCAGTACGTCTTTGTCCCACTACGTTTTGCGGAAGATTTATTCGAAACGGACGGAAAACGTACGGCTCTGGAATTACAATTACAACCGGGTATGGCCGTCGAATCGGTACAGAAGCAGGTGAAAACGGCTTTGGGTTCGACGTTTAAGGTACAAAACCCCGACGAGCAGCACGCCAGTTTGTTTCGAGCCATCCAGATTGAAAAGCTTTTTGTCTTCATAACCCTGACGCTCATTGTAGCCATCGCTTCCTTCAATATCTATTTCTCTCTATCGATGCTGGCCATCGAGAAAAAATCTGACGTGGCTACTTTACTAGCTTTGGGAGCCTGGCCCGGACTTATTCGTCGAATTTTCCTGACCGAAGGAGCTTTAGTGGGTTTCAGTGGGGCTTTGGTAGGCTTGCTGGCGGGTATTGGCATTTGCTGGTTACAGCAGGAGTACGGTCTGGTAAAAATGGAGCTGGTCGGCTCGCTGGTCGATGCATATCCCGTTCGGATGCAGATGTTCGATCTGATTGGCGTCACTGTCGCCATTATCATTATTACACTGGCGGCCTCCTGGATGCCCGCCCAGAAAGCCGCCAAGCAGGAACTCTAGGAATTAATCCTGCAGAAAAATGATTTCCTTGAGGCCAAAATACCGAATACCGCTTTCCGTCTCGACCTCGAGCTGCCCGTTGTCGGCAATGCCGCTGATTTTACCCGCAAAGACGTTACCCGTCGTATTCTGATAGGTGTGCCAGGTTTGGTACCGATACAAACGATCAAGATATTCCTGGCGTTGCTGTAGATAGCCCCCGTTTTTCAATTGCAGATAGCGGGTTTCCAAAGTGATACAAATCTGATTTAGAAGCTTTTCCAGGTGAAATTCCCGACCCGTAATCTGTCGGACTGACGTGGCCGTAGGCATACTGAATTGCAGTTGATTGATGTTCACACCAATTCCTACGACAGCTCCGGTCAACGTACTTCCCATCAGGGAATTTTCGATCAGAATACCCGTCAGTTTTTGATCTCTATAATACAAATCGTTGGGCCATTTTATGCGTACACCTTCCCCCAGCAAGTGGACCAAAAAGTCGTGTACCCCCAGAGCTACGGCAATACTCAACCGAAACTGCTGCGGGGCCTGCAGAAAGGTAGGCTTGAGAATAAAAGAAAAGGTCAAGTTTTCGCCTACGTTGGCGATCCAACTACTCCCGCGTTGTCCGCGTCCTGCCGTTTGTTCATCCGTAATAATGAGAAGGCCCTCGGGAGCTTCTTCGCGTAAATAATCGGCGGCTAGGTCATTGGTAGAATGACAACTTGGCAGATATATAATTTTTTGACCTAAAAATTCGGTCTTCGGATAAGTTTTGTACAATTATTTTTAGTTTTAAGGGAGGAAATTTACGAATCTAGCGTTATATACGTGTCAGATGAAGTACAAGTCCTAATTTTAAGCGTACTTCGTAATCTTAATATTTAAACTCTTCGATTCGTTATGCTGAACACAGATCGATTCTGTCAGCCGCTAACGGTAATCTTTTAACGAATGATTGAAACGGCTCAACGCGTCAAAGAAAATGACATCTCGGCGGATGAAATCTGCCAACTTGTGGTGAAGGGCATGCAGGAGAAAAAAGCCCAGAATATTGTGGTTTTAAATTTAAAAGGCGTGAAAAATGCCATTGCGGATTACTTTGTCATCTGCTCTGGTAAGTCAGACACGCAAATTGATGCTATTGCTGATTCGGTTGACGAAGAAGTACATAAGGCTACGGGTGTGAATCCCTGGCATCGCGAAGGAAAAAGTCAGAAAGAATGGATCCTGATCGATTATGTCGATGTAGTGGCACACGTCTTTAAACAAGAGAGACGAGATTTCTATCGTTTGGAAGAGCTTTGGGGCGATGCTGAATTTACGGTTATCGAAGACGAAGCCTGATTTTAGCCGTTCACCCTGATTTTTCTGCCATTCGACCCAAGCTGAATCGTCTGACGAAACCATTCATTCATCTTGTGGATTACACTTTTACTATTTAACTGGCCTTTCGGCCAGAGTGACCATCGCCGGATTCCTATTCGGCATCCAAGCAAGAAAGACAGAATATGGCTGAAGAAACCCCAAATAGACCTAAATTACCTAAACCTCCCCGCCGACCAGGTTTTCAGGGCTGGCTCGTAGCGGGATTGGTGGTTGCGATCATTGCGATTATGTTCGTAAGTAAGAGCAGTGCTGTTCAAAGAATTAAAATGAAACAATTCTTTGAAATGGCTGCGAAAGGTGAAGTAGAACAAACCGTTGTCGTGAATGACAAACTGGTCGAAGTTACCCTGACGCGGGAAGCCTTACAGAAACCTGAATACCGAGGCTTGACCAGTCAAAAATCGTATTTCCCTTCTACGCCGGGACCCCATTTTGCTTTTCCCATTCCGTCGACCGAGATTTTTAATGACGATGTAAAGGAATTTAATAAGGCCCATCCGACAGCTCCCATTGACTATACGGTGGATGAGCGAGCCGGACTCGTGGAATTTTTCTCCAGCTGGGGTTTCCTGATTCTGATCGTCGTTACGATGTACTTTATGATGAGTCGCATGGCTGGCGGTGCTGGTCCGGGTGGACAAATCTTCAATATCGGTCGTTCGCGGGCTACGCTTTTTGATGCAGAAAACAAAGTCAAAATTACGTTTGATGATGTAGCAGGTCTCGACGAAGCGAAGGAAGAGATTAAGGAAATTGTTGAATTCCTCAAAAATCCGAAGAAGTTTACGGACCTCGGAGGTAAGATTCCCAAAGGAGCCTTGTTGATTGGCCCTCCAGGTACGGGTAAAACCTTGTTGGCAAAAGCTGTCGCGGGTGAAGCCGGTGTACCCTTCTTCTCTCTGTCAGGTTCTGACTTCGTGGAAATGTTCGTAGGGGTAGGTGCCGCTCGGGTACGTGACCTCTTCAAACAAGCGAAAGAAAAAGCTCCCTGTATCATCTTTATCGATGAGATTGATGCGGTAGGTCGGTCACGGGGCCGGGGTGCCATGCCCGGAGCTAATGACGAACGGGAAAATACTCTGAACTCGTTGTTAGTAGAAATGGATGGTTTTGCTACGGATTCTGGTATCATTATCCTAGCAGCTACTAACCGTCCGGATGTGTTGGATTCTGCTTTGATGCGTCCGGGTCGTTTTGACCGTCAGATTTCGATTGACAAGCCCGATATTATTGGTCGGGAGGCCATCTTCAAAGTACACATGTCGACGCTGAAATTGGCTCCGGATGTAGTAGCCAACAAGTTAGCGGCCCAAACACCTGGTTTTGCTGGTGCTGAAATCATGAATGTTTGTAACGAAGCAGCCTTGATCGCTGCTCGGAAAAACAAACAGGCCATTGATATGCAGGATTTCCAGGATGCAATGGACCGGGTGATTGGCGGTATGGAGAAGAAGAACAAGATTATTTCTCCGCACGAAAAGAAAATCGTTGCCTATCATGAAGCGGGTCACGCCGTAGCAGGCTGGTTCCTTGAACACGCCGACCCGCTGGTAAAAGTTACGATTGTACCCCGTGGTGTGGCCGCTTTAGGTTACGCTCAGTATCTGCCGAAGGAACAATTCCTGTACCGTACCGAACAGCTACTCGACGAAATGTGTATGACGTTAGGTGGACGGGCGGCCGAGGAAGTAGTTTTCGGTAAAATTTCGACGGGTGCTTTAAGTGACCTGGAACGTGTAACGAAAATGGCCTACTCTATTGTTACCGTATACGGTATGAACGAAAAACTGGGTAACATTTCGTTTTACGATTCAAAAGGCAATAACGAATACTCGTTTAACAAGCCTTACTCGGAAGAAACGTCTCGCATTATTGATGAAGAAGTACGGATGATTGTAGATGCAGCTTACGAACGCACGAAAGGACTGTTACGCGATAACATTCAGGCTTTAGAGGTAATTTCTCAGCAATTGCTGACGAAGGAAGTACTCTTCCAGTCTGACTTAGAAGAACTGATTGGCAAACGTCCGTTTGAGCAGGAGACTTCTTACCAAGCTTATATGAAGGGTAAAAACGGTACGCCAGCTGATAAAGAATCAGCTCCTACCGAAATTCCTCAGGATGCTGCTCCTGATAATTCAGAAGTAGTTCCGACAGAACAAGCCTAAGTTTCTCAATAAAAAACGTCTCTCTGATCACTCGGAGAGACGTTTTTTTATGCTTTCAAGGTTCGCTGTACGAATTCATTAATGGCCTTCTATCTTTGTAGCTTCATTTAGCAGAGCCCATTGCTGCTGTTTCCTGTTCTAATGAACGATATTCAACTCCTTCCCGGAAAGAAAATTTTCTTTGCTTCCGACTTTCATTTGGGCAGTGCCCCCCTTTCTAAAAGTGCCGAACGTGAACGTACCGTAGTACGTTGGCTTGAGCAAATTCGTCCGGAAGCTCAGGTACTGTTTTTAGTAGGTGATATTTTTGATTTCTGGCACGAATACCGTGAAGCCGTACCGAAAGGCTATGTTCGTTTTTTAGGCAAACTAGCTCAATTACGGGATGAGGGTGTTGAAATTCATCTGTTTACAGGCAATCACGATTTGTGGATGCGGAATTATTTTCCGAAGGAATTCGACATTCCGGTTCACCGTAACCCGATTGATTTTCGTGTAACTAGCAATCAAAGTACTAAGCGTTTTTTGGTTGGCCATGGGGATGGTTTGGGTCCTGGTGACTGGGCCTACAAACGAATCCTAAAGCCAGTCTTTACTAATTCGTTTCTTCAGTTTTTATTTCGCTGGTTGCATCCTGACGTAGGGATCACACTAGCCTACCGCTGGGCCCGGCATTCGCGAGCCTCTAAAGCTGGTAGACCCGAGGAGTTTTTCCGAAGTGACGAAGCGGAGTTGATTTTTCAGTATTGTCGTGAAGTCGAAGCTCAATTCCATCACGATTATTACATTTTTGGTCACCGGCATCTAGTTCTAGATATGGACGTTTCTGCTACCAGCCGATACATCAATATTGGCGAGTGGATTCACACGCAGTCGTATGGTTATTACGACGGAGAACAGTTTACTATGGGAATATTCGAGAACGATCCGGCTTTATTGATTCCAGCGAATAAGAGATAGTTGATAGTTTTACAAATTATATTTCTTTTTAACAAATCAACTTCTTCTTTTTCAGTCGATTATCGATTTCGTAATAGCATCCCGGAGGTTAGAAACTTTTGGGATGTTGTACAATTAGCCCCGTATGTAATGCGGGGAACTGCGGAATACCAATGGATACGGTGCATTACATCAATTTCAACGTAACGAAAAAACCAGCGAAGCTTCGCTGGTTTTCCTATTGATTTATTAAAGATATTTACTAATTACTGCCCTGATTCACCCGACCGGCTTCACTTTCCAGACCAGTACTGCGGCGGCGGGATGCCTGAATCTTAGAGTTTCCAAAGCGATACGAGAAGGTCAGGTTCGCTACCCGGTTTTCCCACTTATTCCGAATCTGCATGTCCACGTTCCCGAATACGAAACTTCCCCGGAATTGTTGCGACCAGAAAATATCGCGTACATTCAGCTTTAAGCTGGCTTTTTTATCCCAGAACTGTTTCTGTACTCCTACGGAAACCTGCCACATCGGCTCGCCTTTGATCGTACCTTCTAGGAACCCGCTCATATAGAAACCACTGATTTCTGCAGACCAGTTTTTAGGAAGCGTAAACTGGTTTTGCGTATTGAAGGTCGTCGTTACGATGCGTCCGTCAAATTCGCCTCCATTGAGTAAGCCCACAAAACGGTTGCGGTTCACGTTGAGGTAGTTGATACTCATCCATTTTTTAGTTATTGGAATGTTAGCTGAGATCGCTACGCCGTAGTTTTCGCGGAATCCAAAGTTTTCTTTGTTAATAAAGGTGGTACGAGCGGCATCGTCCTGACGTAAAACTTCGGTAATAATTCCATTTGAACGTCCGTAATTTAACGTGGTCGTTACGGCCCCCATAAATGTATGCGTCACTTCAGCTACGTGCGAGAATTGGGGTCTCAGGTACGGATTTCCCTGCTGATAGGTATACAAATCAAGGAAGTACAGAAAGGGATTCAAATCCTCGTAATCAGGGCGGTCGATGCGGTAGCTGTACGAAAAGCCTACGGTATTCTTCTTATTTAATTCTTGGCGGACGAATACACTCGGGAATAGGTTCAGATAGTTACGGCGGAAGCTCGTGTCTGACGTCACCTGATTTCCCTTCATCACCGTTTGCTCCCCACGCAGACCGAGTTGAATCGAGGTTTTCTTGATTTGCGTACTGTAGTTCAGATACGCGGCATTGATGTTTTCTCTGTAAATAAACTGGTTCGTACGACCGGGATCCACACGGGGTGCTTCTCCCTGCTGAATGGTGAATTTCATGTTGTTATCCGTCGTAACGAAAGCCGTTTTCAGACCTGCTTCCATTTTGGAATTTTTACTGAACGGATGCGTGTAATCTACCTTTGCTGAATAAATATCCACGATGCCCTTGGTATTACCTACGTCGAAGCGGGGGATTTCCAGATCTACTCCCGCTGGATTAACTGTCGTAATCTTGTACCGCTGATCCGAGCGATTGTCGTACCGGGCGTAGTCAATATCGGCTGTAAATTCTTTACCTGTTGAATCAATCGTATGTTTCAGATTCAGGTTGGTAGTCAGGCTTTTCCAAGTATTATCAAAGTTCTGACCAGTCGTCGTAGTTTTTTCTAGTACGCTGGTTCCTTTATAAATTTTTGTGACGTTATCGCCTATAATACCCCAGCCTCCGGCATTTACATTCATCAAAACTCCAATCGTCGTCTTTTTTGAAGCAAAATAATCGGCTCCCAGTTTTACGTTGTTGTTGTGATTTCGGGTCGTATTATCGGCAAACTGATCGTACAAAGCCGTCACTTCATCGCCCGAACGGAACTTGCGAACAATCGACTGATCCCGCCAGTTTTTACGAGCCCCGCCCGAGTAATTACCAAAGACATTCCATTTGTTCTGACGGTAATTCAGGTTCAAACTACCATTCGCCTTAGGATTCAAGCCGTATCCAAAACCTAAGCTAGCCGAGCCATTCAAACCCGCATTCTGGTTTTTCTTCGTCCGGATATTGATGATCCCGGCATTACCAGCCGCATCGTATTTGGACGATGGATTGGTCATAATTTCAATTTTCTCCAGTTGATTCGCCTGCGTATTGCGGAGTAAATTCGCCAGATCTTCGTTAGACAGGTACGTAGGTTTCCCGTCAATCATTACTCGTACCTGAGCTTTGCCTTTCAGCGAAATATTACCATCGCGGTCTACGGTTACGCCCGGAGCACGTTCGAGTACTTCCAGGGCCGTGTTTCCGGCCGCTACAATGCTGTTTTCAACGTTAACGACCGTCTTATCGATTTGCTGTTCAATGAAAGGTTTGGCCGCGGCTACTCGTACCTCCTTCAGATCCTGCGAAGCAGGCTCCATTACTAAAGCAGCCAATTTCACACTCGGCGATTCTGCATTCAATACGAACGGAGGGGTTGTTTTCTTGGCAAATCCTACTTGCGTAAGCGTTACTAAGTAACGGCCTTCCGCCAGCCCTTCAATTTCAAAGGTACCATTGGCATCGGCTACGCCTCCCTTAGCTAAAGTCGAATCTTTGGCCTTGAGTACCATGATGGTAGCGAATTCAACGGCCTTTCCCGACACATCAGTAATCTTGCCCGATACACTTCCCTGGAAGGGCTTCTGGGCGAAGCCCAAGCCTATACCCGCTAGTAGAAAGGTTAGAGTATATAGAATAGTTTTCATGGCTTTTATGGTAAGGAGACAGATAGAATTAGATGTTTTAATCTCGTTGATGACCCAAAGATGCGAGTCGAACGAAGTACTATGCAATACCAGCTACTATGAATTGCACAATAATCGGATGAACGGTAAAAAAGAGGGGATCAACTGGAGAAAGCGAGGGGATAACTAATGGATGCAGGAGCCCCGGATGACGTTGCACGCCCCATCAAATATTTCGAAAAAAGAAAAGTCCGGTAGTCGTTCTAGCGATTACCGGACCCGGATCGTATCGGAATAATTATTCTTCTTTACGGGGAGCTTTATCTTTTTCTACGGAGATGCTTAACTGCGTGGGGTCGTCCATGACTTTACCTACATCCCGAATGAAGCGAATCACTTTACCAAATCCACTTCTGGGTTTTTCCCTAGGTGGTACTTCCTCCTCTACTTCAATTCGCAGCTTCGTGGGATTGTCTATGACCTTACCCGCATTTTTAATAAACGTTACTACTTTAGAAAGCCCACCCTCTGACTCTTCCTGCATCGTCGCTTCGGAAGATTTTTTACGCTCAGACGCCTTGTTTTGACCATACGAGGTCAATCCAAAGCCAAACACAAAAGACAAAAGAAGTATGCGTTTCAACATGAGCGGGCACTTTCGAAAATACAAACTTAAAATTCAGTCCTTACAAATACGTCACCATTCATCATTTTTAGCAACTTTTATTTTAATATTCTACAAAAAAAGCCTGTTTCGAACAGGCTTTTTTTGTAGAAACAAATAATCCTTTATTCAGTGAAGGTGGCAGCATCAGCTAAAAACTTCTTCAATCCACTATCCGTTAAAGGGTGATTCAGTAAGGATGTAATGACGGATAGCGGACAGGTAGCTACGTCAGCACCAATCTCGGCACACTTCAAAATATGTACCGGATGACGAATGGAGGCCGCTAGTACCTGGGTCAGAAAACCGTAGTTTTCGTAGATGGATACAATGGATTCGATCAACTCGATACCGTCCATCGAAATATCATCCAACCGACCCACGAAGGGAGAAACGTAGGTCGCTCCGGCTTTAGCCGCTAGCAGGGCTTGCCCCGCCGAAAACACCAGTGTACAGTTCGTTTTAATTTCCTTATCAGCAAAATATTTGATTGCTTTTACGCCATCCCGAATCATGGGTACTTTAACCACGATTTTTTCGTCGATTTCCGCTAGCTCCTCTCCTTCCCGAATAATTCCCTTGAAATCCGTACTGATTACCTCAGCACTCACGTCCCCGTCTACAATATCACAAATGCTCTTGTAGTGCTTGAAAATGTTGTTTTTACCCTTGATTCCCACCTTGGCCATCAGCGAAGGATTGGTCGTCACGCCATCCAGTACGCCTAACTCGTGGGCTTCCCGAATTTCATCGAGATTGGCCGTATCAATGAAAAATTTCATACGCTACTCTTGGTTATACAGTTTAAAAAGAGGTCCGTTTACTCCATTGGTCATGGGTACTCATTTCTTTAAAAGAGGATTCAGGCAAAGGAAGCCCCTCTCTCTTTCTGGATAAATGAGTAAAAAATTACGTCGCAAAACTACGGGAGTTTTTCATACTCCTCCCCTGCTTGGTCTTTGGATTTTGGAAAACGGGAACTCCCTCTTCGGCATGACCCATCAATACGCCTAAAAATCTGTTATTTTCGTACAATATTTAATAGTTAACCTCCCATTCTTCTTCCGACTTCTTTCCGAAGCTGGATGTATTTGTTTACAAACCTTATGAAATCATCAAGCCTTGTTCGCTGGTTACTCGTGGTTGTCATTGTAGGCGGCATTGGGTATCTGGTTTATGGCAAATTGAATCGTACTGAAAAGAAAAAAGCCGGAAATGAGCGTGCAGGAGGGGGCGGTGGTGGTCCAGCCCGGCCACTTTCGGTGGATGGATATGTAGTTAGTACTGAAAAATTAAGTAACAGTATTGAAACGACAGGTACCCTACAAAGCAACGAAGAGCTTTCGCTACAGCCGGAAATCAATGCCCGAGTCGTGAAAATCTACTTCAAGGAAGGACAGCCTGTACCCAAAGGAGCCCTGTTGATTAAACTCTTTGATGCTGATCTTTCTGCTCAGGTACTGAAAGTAAAAACGCAGCGGAAACTGGCTCAGAAATCGCTCGAACGTCTGCAGTACCTGCTCGAACGCGAAGGTGTCAGTAAGCAGGAAGTGGACGTAGCCCAATCGCAGGTTGAAGCCTACGACGCGGATCTGGCCGTAGCTAACGCTCAATTACAACGTACGGAAATCCGGGCTCCCTTTGCGGGCAAGATTGGTCTGCGGTACGTGAGTGAAGGAGCCATCGTTTCGCCTACCACGGTCATCGCCAGTTTTCAGCAAACCAATCCTTTGAAAGTCGATTTCTCGATTCCCGAAAAATATTCGGATGTTGTTCATATTGGCGACGGCGTTCGTTTCAACGTAGCGAGTGAGCGTACGGAATTTCAGGGTAAAGTTTACGCCATCGAACCCAAAATCGACTTGACTACGCGTACTATCAAACTGCGGGCATTGGTACCCAATGCCAATAATCAGCTCCGCCCCGGCCAGTTTGCCAAAGTGAAACTCCAGCTCGGCGAAACGCCCGAAGCCTTACTGGTACCTTCACAGGCAATTATTCCGGGTACCAAAGATAAACAGGTGGTCGTTTCCCGCGGGGGCAAGGCTTCGTTTGTAACCGTAGAAACCGGCACCCGAACCGACACCAAAGTACAGGTGGTCAACGGTATTCAGGCTGGAGATACGGTGGTAATCAGCGGTATTCTTCAGATTAAACCGGATGCTCCGCTGAAGATCAGAAATGTAAAAAAGTAGCAGTACGCATTCCTATCTAAACGCACGGAAGAGTGGCACACGTATTTCATAGATCTCTGTGTTTCAGCAGCCTAAACTTCTTCCCGTACTACTGATCTATTGAACTGGTTATAGTGTAAAAGATCCACGTATGAGCTTACCCTCTTTGTCCCTAAGTCGCCCCGTACTGGCCATCGTGATGAACATCATCATTGTGTTGTTCGGATACGTCGGCTTTACGTTTCTGGGCGTTCGGGATTTCCCGGCGATTGACCCGCCCATTATCAACGTGCGTACCAGTTACGCCGGGGCTAACGCCGATATTATTGAATCACAGATTACCGAACCGCTGGAAAAAGCCATCAACGGGATTGCCGGGGTACGCTCGATTTCCTCATCCAGCAGCCAGGGCACGAGTAATATTACCGTTGAATTTAACCTGGAAGCCAATCTGGAAGCGGCTGCTAACGACGTGCGGGATAAAGTAGCCCAGGCCCAGCGGCAATTACCGAATGACCTTGATGCTCCGCCCGTGGTAAACAAAGCGGATGCTAACTCGGATGCCATTATTACGATGACCGTTCAGAGTACAACGCGGAATATTCTGGAAATCAACGACTACGCTACCAACGTTCTGCAGGAACGTCTACAAACGATTCCTGGCGTGAGTAGTATTCAGCTCTGGGGCGAGAAACGCTACGCTATGCGGTTATGGCTCGACCCGGCTAAAATGGCGGCCTACAACATTACTGGCGTTGATGTACTGAATGCGTTAAGCCGGGAAAACGTCGAACTTCCCTCCGGGAAAATTGCCGGTAATGCGACGGAATTAAGTATTCGTACGTTCGGTCGCTTGACCACGGAAGAAGAGTTCAACAACATTATTCTTCGCAACCAGAATAGTCAGGTAGTTCGGTTCTCGGACATTGGTGAAGCAGTACTCGGTCCGGAAAACGAAGAAACCGCCATGCGAGGCAACGGCGTTGCCATGATCGGTATGGCGATTGTACCGCAGCCCGGTTCGAACTACGTAGCCATTGCCGACGATTTTTACAAGCGTCTGGAGGAGATCAAAAAGGATTTGCCCAAAGACATCCACCTGGATATTGCTCTGGACAATACTCGTTTCATTAAACGTTCCATTGAAGAAGTTGAAGAAACGCTCTTAATCTCGCTGGTACTGGTTGTTATTATTATCTACCTGTTCTTCCGGGACTGGGCCATCGCCTTCCGCCCCCTGATTGATATACCGGTATCGCTGGTGGGAGCCTTTTTCATCATGTACATTTTCGGCTTTACGATCAACATTCTGACGATGCTGGCGATTGTACTGGCCACGGGGCTGGTCGTCGATGATGGGATTGTAGTAACGGAAAACATCTTCAAAAAACTCGAAGCGGGTATGCCCCGGATGCAGGCCGCCAAGGAAGGTTCGGAAGAAATCTTTTTCGCCGTTATTTCGACCTCGGTTACGCTGGCCTTCGTATTCCTGCCGATTATCTTCCTGGAAGGGTTCGTCGGTCGTTTGTTCCGGGAATTCGGGATTGTGGTAGCCGGAGCTGTATTGATTTCGGCCTTCGTATCCCTGACGCTCACGCCGGTACTGAACGTGATCATGTCGCGGAAGCAGCACAAAAATTCCTGGTTCTACGATAAAACGGAGCCTTTTTTCCAGTGGATGGATAAAGGTTATCACGATACACTGGCCAGTTTCATGAAAGTGAAATGGCTCGCCTGGGGAATCATCGCGGCTTGTTTTGGTTTGACGTACGTGCTTTTTAATACCATTCAGTCAGAGTTGGCTCCGCTGGAAGATCGGAGTCAGTTCCGTCTGTCCGTTACGGCTCCCGAAGGTACGGCTTACGATTACATGGATGACTACATGAGTCGCCTAACCCAGTTCGTAATCGATTCCGTACCCGAAAAACGAATTGTGATGAGCATTACGGCTCCCGGCTTCTCCGGAGCGGGCTCGGTTAACTCGGGTACCATTCGGATTGGCTTGAAGGAGATCAACGAACGCGAACGCAGTCAGCAGCAAATCGTGGAGATGATCAACCGAAACACGAAGAATTTCCCCGAGGGAAAAGCCTTTGCCGTTCAGGAGCAGACCATTGCGGTAAACCGACGCGGTGGTTTACCCGTCTCCTTCGTTATTCAGCACAATGATTTTGAAAAGCTGAAAGCCATGCTACCGAAATTTCTGGAGGCGGCTAACCAGCATCCTTCCTTACAAGGGGTAGATATTGACCTGAAGTTTAACAAACCCGAGTTACGCGTAGAAATCGACCGGGCCAAAGCCAGTGAGCTGGGTGTATCGGTAGCCGATATTTCAGAAACCATGCAATTGGCGTACAGTAACCGTCGATACGGTTATTTCACGCGGAATGGCAAGCAGTATCAGGTCATGGGTGAAGTATACCGCAAGGATCGCTCGCAGCCCGTTGACTTACAGACCTTGTACGTTAAAAATAGTCGCGGTGAAGCCATTCAGTTGGATAACCTCGTACACATCACCGAATCCACGACGCCTCCGCAGTTGTACCACTACAATCGGTACAAGTCCGCGACCATCTCGGCTGGTCTGGCTCCGGGTATGACGATTGCCGACGGTATCAAAGCCATGCAGGCGGTTGCCCAGCAACTGAAGCTGAGCGAGCAGGGATTTGCTACGGCTTTGACGGGTTCTTCGCGGGACTTTGCCGAAAGTTCGTCGAATACGTCTTTCGCTTTCTTACTGGCCCTGGTCTTGATTTACCTGATTCTGGCGGCTCAGTTCGAAAGCTTCCTCGATCCGATTATCATTATGATTACCGTGCCGCTGGCCCTCGCCGGAGCCTTGCTTTCGCTTTGGCTGTTTGATCAGACGCTGAATATTTTTTCGCAGATCGGTATGATCATGCTGGTGGGTTTGGTTACGAAAAACGGTATTTTGATTGTAGAATTTGCCAACGAGCAGCGTAAAGAAGGCTTGAGTAAAGTAGAGGCCGCCATCACCGCCGCTACCATGCGTTTACGCCCGATTTTGATGACCAGTTTAGCCATGGCCTTGGGAGCCTTGCCGATTGCCTTGTCGCTGGGAGCCGCGGCTACAAGCCGTATCCCACTCGGGATTGTAATTGTAGGGGGTATTATGTTCTCTTTGATGCTGACGCTGTACGTCATTCCTGCCGTATACGCAATGATGTCCCGCCGGAAAGACGTAACCCCTACCAAGCAAAATGGCAAAGTAACGGAGCCGGAAATGACATTAGTGTAATTGATGTAAGCTTAATGTAAAAACAGATTACGATTCCGTCCTCTAGAGACGCGTGATTATTAGCTATGCCATTCCATAACGGATAAATCGTTGTTCTGTAGGAGCTTCGTTATTCACCTATACCGAGCTTGGTCTTTTATACCGGGCTGTTCGGTAGCCTATCATCCACTCCACGACTAACGATGGCCTGCTTCAGGCCACCGCGTTGCGGCTATCGTAGGTCGTTACGCGGTTGATAGGCGGGAGGGTTTTCATATTTTAGCAATAGCTTGCAGATAAAAATCGGTAGTTGTTAATATATAGCAGATGCCCTTTTAGACGACATATCCCGACCCCGTCCTATCGCGATAAGCTGCCTATTTCCTCAGCAATGCGGTGGCCTGAGCAAGAAGAAATCAGCAGCGGGTGTGCCGGGATGGGATGCCTACGGACTAAATAACCAGCCGTGTCTGCGGGACGAAGAACGCATCTATAACAACTAAGCCAATTACATCAATAACAGAGAATGCCCGGAATTAAAACTTCCGTGCATTCTCTGTTTAAAGTAATAACTAACTTATTGCGTGTCTTCTTTTTCCGAAGTGAAAAAGGTGTTAGCACTTTCCACGGGTTCCTCTTCTTTTGGGTACACAACACATGGAAAACCAAACAGGCATTTATCCTTGATCATTGCTGCGACTTCGGCGGGTACGTATTGTTCCCAACCCTCTTCAGCAGCCTTGATCATCGACAATACGCGATCGGACTGAATGTGTAGGTTAAGTTTGTTGAAGCTTCGGATGTCTTCAATTTTATTATTAGAAATCAGATAACTGAATAAATCCCGAAGATGGAAGGGCAACTGGAATTTGAAGCAGTTAGCCAGCGTACCGTCGGGCCGCAAGGCCGGATACACGTACAACTTGACTTTCCGGCTAAAGAGCGTCGCAAAGGCTTCCAGAATTCCACCCGGCAGGTTGGCGTAGTGCTGTTCGTCGAAAATGAATTCCAGGTTAGGGATACCCATAATTAGACCGATTTTCAGCTTGGTTAGCTTCGCCAGGTAAGAAATCAGTTTGTAATATTCGGTATAGTTGGAAACCATAACCGTCAGGCCCAATTTTCCCAGAATATCCACCCGATCCAGGAAGTCTTTTTCATTAATATCGTCGCCATCCCGCAGGTTTTGTAACGTCAGCTCCGTTAGTACCACCACCCGGTTAGGATCTACTTCGGGGTCTTCCAAAAACTGAGCTACGCCGTTCTGTAACATATCCTGATGGACCAACGCAAAGGGCCGGAACCGTCCCCGAATCACCGCAATATGCTTTTTATAGAGCGTATCGGCGGGTTGCAGGTTTTGCCCGTTCGGTCCAAATAAAGCCGCGTTGGTAAAGCCATTTTTTACCAGATACAGACTCATCAACCGGTTATCGACTTTCTTGAAATCCGGTCCGTTGAAGCGAATCATATCAATTTCAATCCGTTCGGTCGTCAGGTCGTCCATGAGCGAACGAAGCAAAATTTCGGGCATCTGGTGGTAGTAATAACACCCATAAATCAGGTTTACCCCGATGATACCCAGTGCCTGTTGCTGTAAGATTGCGTCGTTATCGAGCATCCGAACGTGAATAATCACATCATTGGGTTCCGACTGGGGCGAGAGCTGAAACCGTAAGCCAACCCAGCCGTGCGACTCATTGGTTTTATGGTAATTCAGAGCAACTACGGTATCAGCAAAAGAAAAAAAGCAGGTGTCTGTTCCCCGCTTTTGGTCCAAACGTTCGATCAGCAGATCGTATTCGTGCCGAAGCATTTTCATGAGTCGGCTTTCGACGACGTACCGGCCACTTTCTTCCAAGCCATAAATGGCGTTTGAAAAGGTCATATCGTAGGCCGACATCGTTTTGGCAATCGTACCCGAAGCACCACCGGCCTTAAAGAAATTCGCGGCGACTTCCTGTCCAGCTCCAATCTCGGCGTACGAACCATAGATTCGTTTGTCAAGGTTGATTTTAAGAGCTTTTTGCTTGGTACCTAAATATTCGTACGTTGATGATGGCATAATCAAAACCGATAGATTCCTGCGGGTATGGGGTACTCGCAAAACTCGTTGTCGTTTGTTTAAGGAACGAAGTTAGGCCCTGAGGCTTTAACCTGTCAATAATAAAAACGTATTCTTGCTAAACAGTATAGATAGGTTGCTGGTCCTCTGCACAGGTATGCTTAAAGTACCATACTTTCCCGCAAAGGTTCAGTCCGTATCCTTTTTCCCGAACGCGGGCAAATCCGTCAGACGACTCAACTTCCCTGCCGGATCCAGCTGAAATACGAAATGTTCCATGCCATTACTCAGGGCTACATAAGGAGCCTTGATGACATGATTGTACCGCAGGGCCTGTTCCAGCACGGGAGTGGTAATTTTCACTTCCGGAGCTTTACATTCTACGAGTAAAAAAGGCAGACCATCCCGGTCGTACATCACCAGATCAGAACGCTTGGCAGTCTTGTATACACTCAGTCCGCCTTCAATCTTCAATAAACTTTTCGGGTACGCGTACGTCCCGACGAGCAAGGCTACAAAATGCTGACGTACCCATTCTTCGGGCGTCAGTACCAGCCATTTTTTTCGCAATCCACAGAAAATCTGCGTTAGCCCCTCCCACTCCCGAAGCTGATATTCGTAGGCGGGCAAGTTCAAGTTAACCATAATCGACTTGAATAATTTAACAGATTCAGATTTTTTTAGTACTTTTGCCAAATTTTACTATTTCTTAATACCCCAATCAATCGTATGACTTATACTTGTCCGATTGACTCATTATAGCTTATGAAAACGAAAGAAGAAATTGTCGGCAACTGGCTGCCCCGTTATACAGGAACTCCCTTAGAAGAATTTCGTCCGTATATTCTACTAACCAATTTTCAAAATTACGTTGAAATGTTCGCGGAACGCTACGGCGTAGAAATCCGTGGGGTTGGCAAAGCCATGCAAACGGCTTCGGCGGGTCAAATCACCATTATCAACTTCGGTATGGGTAGCCCGGTAGCGGCAACCATCATGGATTTACTTTCAGCGATTCATCCCAAAGCCGTACTTTTCCTGGGAAAATGCGGCGGCCTTAAGAAACATACGCAATTAGGTGACCTAGTATTGCCCATTGCGGCCATTCGTGGGGAAGGTACAAGTAATGACTACATGCCCCCCGAGATTCCGGCCCTCCCCTCCTTCCGGTTACAACGGGCCGTATCGTCCATGATTGTGAAGAACGGCATGGATTACTGGACAGGCACCGTGTATACAACGAATCGCCGGGTTTGGGAACACGACGAGAAATTCAAAGAATACCTCCGGCAAACCCGGGCAATGGCCGTGGATATGGAAACGGCTACCATTTTTGCAGTAGGTTTCGTCAATCAGATTCCCCACGGAGCTTTGTTACTCGTATCCGATAATCCCATGATTCCCGAGGGTGTTAAGACGGAAGAAAGCGATAAGAAGGTAACCTCACAGTTCGTCGAAAAGCACCTGCAAATTGGTATCGATTCGCTGGAAGAACTGGCCCAGTCCGGGGCTTCCGTGAAACACTTACGGTTTGAGTAGTCGCTTATTAAAAGGTAGAAAGTCGCAGGTAAGTCCCGAATCGCGTCCGGGGTCTACCTGCAACTTTCTGTTTTAACCGATTTGCTATTTGCAGTATTGCTTGCGAGCGGGAGCCGCGGCTTTGTAGCCCAGTTCACTGGCTCGGCTTAAATCCATACACCCTTGGCTTTCATCACCCTGGCTGTGCCGAATCAGGCCCCGCAGGTAATACGCCTCGGCGTAAGTGGCATTGAAACGGATGGCATTGGAACAATCCTGGATGGCCCCCGCCTGTTCATTCAGAGCTGAGCGAGCCAAGGCCCGGTGAAAGTACGCTTCCGGATAAATCGGATTCAATTCAATCGCTTTCGATAAGTCCAGAATAGCGGCTCGGGCGTCGCCCATTTTGTACTTGCTCATCCCCCGCACTTCGTACGCTTCAGCCCGTTCGTTCGAAAACTCCTGCATCCGACTGTTATCCACGATGGCGTTCCGCAGGTTGTCCAGTACGTTCTTGGAAATCGCTCCTCCGTATACGGGCTTAGCTTCCAGCACATTATCTACTTCAATAGCTCGGGTCAAATCCTCGATGGCCTCTTTTGAAGCTCCGGTCCGGGTTTTCGCCAGACCCCGTCCGTAAAACGCCATGGCATTTTCCGGGTCCATCGATAGGGCTTTTTCAAAATCGGCTAGAGCTCCTTTGTAATCATATACTTGGTACTTTCCAAAACCCCGCTGACAATACGAATCCACGTTTTCGGGATCCAGGGTAATGGCCGTATTATAGTCGGCAACGGCGGCTTTAGGGTTCGAAAGTTTGGTATAGGTAAAGGCCCGGGCCAGGTACACCTGCGGCAGTCGCGAGTTGAGCTGACTTACGTGGGTTAAATCTTTCAAGGCTGCCTGATATTCACCCAGCCTGTTTTTGCACAAGCCACGAGCATAATAAGCCTGAATATTTTCCGGTTGTAATTCAATTACGTTCGTAAAGTCCTGAATCGCTGCTTGATAGTACTCCAGCTTACTCCGAATCATACCCCGGTTGAGGTACGCCCGGCTATCCGTCGCATCCATTTCTACGGCTTTATTGAGATCATTGAGAGCCGCTTGATACTCGTTTTGTTTGTAACGACTATCACCCCGGGCTAGCAAAGCATCGTAGTAATTGGCTTTCAGGGAAATCGCTCGATCATAATCCTGAATGGCTCCCGGATGATCGTCCAGCAGGGCTTTGCACAAACCTCGATTGTAGTACGCCTGCGGGTTTTCGGGCGTCATACTGATGACCTGACTAAAATCCGCCAGGGCACCTTTGTAATCATTCGTTTTACTTTTTTGTAACCCGCGACTGAAAAACTCGGTCGGGGTTTGGGCTTGCAGCTCTGACACCCAGAAAAGCGTCAGAAGAATAGCAAGGAAATGTCTTTTCATCAAGCAGATTTAAATGTGTACGCTATAGGTATCTTCATTAGCTAGGTAGTGCTGACTGTTTTGGTATGGGTATACAAAGGTATATTCTTCGGATGAAATAAAAGGAAGCGAACCATTTTCCAACGCCTTTTACCCAACCCTTGGTCAGCTTCCTTCCAGCAATCTTCAGGTATCAAAGCAACTGCCCGATTCCAAAGAGAATGACAAACAAAAGCGTAGAAAGCGACATTCGTTTCAGATACGGATCAATTTCTTCGGGTCGTTGTCCTTTCTGTACGCCACTGGCTATTTTCCAGAATAGTGGAAGTGTGAGCAGAAACAGGTAACTACTCCAGTTGGGATGCTCCAGAATGACGTATGCCGCCGCACATACCAGTCCCGTACTCAACAACAGCCAGTGATAGGTTTTCGCCCGAGCGGCTCCCAGTCGTACAGGAATCGAATTTTTTCCGTTCCGACGGTCGTTATCCAGGTCCCGGATATTATTAATATTCAGTACGCCTACCGCAAATACACCGCAACTGGTAGCGGGCAGCAGGATGCTCCAGTCGAGCGAACGCGTATGCAGGTAGTACGTACCTAGCACGCCTACCCAACCAAAAAACATCAGTACCGACAAATCACCCAGACCGGCATACCCGTAGGGTCGTTTCCCAACCGTGTATGTAATGGCCGCAATGATGCAAAGAATGCCGAGGCCCAGAAAGTACCAGAACTCCTGGCCCGTGCCGCCTTCAAGGGCTACGTACAGCAGCCACAGACCCGACGCCAGCGTCAGTACTGAAAAAGAAAGAATGGCCGTACGCATCTGTTCTTTAGTGATGGCACCGGTTTGTACGGCCCGCGTAGCCACTTTTCGCTCGTCGTTGTCGAGACCCGAAACACTGTCTCCATAGTCGTTGGCAAAGTTGGAAAGTACCTGTAATAAAACGGTCGTCAGGACGGCCAGACCAAAAACGGACCAGCGAAAACCACCCTGAGCGGCGGCCAGAAAACTGCCCATCAGGATGCAGGAAAGGGACAGAGGCAGGGTACGGGGGCGGGCTGCCGAAATCCAGGAACGCATATGCTTGCGGAGTTTAATAAAAGTGTCTCAGTATGGACGCTCTGTTGGTGTTCAGGAAACAAAGGGGATACAAAAGTAAGCGTTCACCGGACTTGCCCAAAATGCGTGCTGCCAGCAAAAGAGCTGGCAGCGGCAGAACGTTCGTTTGAAGCAAGGATTACTTGATCGCTTCCAGAAACTCCGGGCTATCGGGTTTCACTTTGGAAGCAAAAAAGTGCGTCAGTTCGCCTTTTTCGTTGATAACGTACTTGCAGAAATTCCAGGTCGGCACTTTATCGTTCCAGCCGTTCAGGTCTTTCGTAGACAACCATTTGTACAACGGAGCCTGTTCGGCACCTTTCGTGGCTACTTTGGAGAACATGGGGAACGTTACGCCATAGTTTTTCTGGCAGAAAGCTCCAATTTCTTCTTCAGAGCCGGGTTCCTGACCACCGAAATCATTGGAAGGAAAACCGAGTACTTCTACTTTACCTTTGTTGGCTTCATAGAATTTTTCCCAATCGGCGTACTGCGGCGTGAAACCACATTTGGAAGCTGTATTGAGAATGATCACTTTCTTGCCTTTGTACTTAGACAAGTCTACTTCTTTGCCATCCAGTGACTTCACCTTGAAATCGTACAGGGTTTGTTTCGCCGGCACCATGTTTTCCGGACGGGTTACTGCCTCGTTTTTATCGGCAAATAAGCCCGTTAGTAAGGTTCCTAACATAAGCATGAGTTTTACCATGATCAAATGCAATAAGGAGTTTGATTAGTTCGACTAGTAAACGAAAAGTTTATCCATAAGGTTGCCTCACTGCCCAAATCGGCGAGTCAGTCAATTCTGTGCAATATACAAGAAGTTCAGTGCTTCACTGCTGAAACGCAGGCGGTTCTTTCTTCTTACCTTTGTTGCTCGTTTTTTTGAGAATTCGAATTCATGCAGAAGAAAAATCCATACGAAAAGAAAGAAGATACCCGCTTTGCTGTTGCTGAGCCGGCAGAACTGATGACGTTTCTACTGAAGCAGTTTCCTTCCAAGAATCGCAATAACGTCAAGTCCCTGTTGCGGGACAAGCAGGTACTGGTAGATGGGAAAGTTACGTTTCAGTACAACTACGTTTTACAGAAGGGGCAGGAAGTAAAAGTTCGCTGGGCAAAAGCTCCCGAAGAGCGAAAGTACGACGGTCTGAAGATCGTTTTCGAAGACGAACACCTGATCGTCATCGAGAAAGAAGCCGGACTACTTTCGATGGCAACGGAGAAGGAAAAACGCCGTACGGCCTACCACTTGTTGAGCGAACACGTGAAAGCCCAGAAACCCGGCAACAAGATTTTCATCATTCACCGCCTGGACCGTGAAACCTCGGGCCTGATGATGTTTGCCAAGAGCGAGGCCGTTCAGAAGAAAGTACAGGAATCCTGGCAGTCGACGACGAAGGAGCGAATTTACTTGGCTTTGGTGGCGGGTGTACTGCGTCAGCCGGCGGGCGTCATTAATACTAATCTGGTAGAAAGTGAAAAGTCCATGATGGTGTACGTGACCCAAAATCCGGAACGCGGCCAAACGGCCGTGACGCATTACGAAACCATCCAGAAAAACGCTCGTTTCTCTCTGTTGAAAGTACAGCTCGAAACGGGCCGAAAGAATCAGATTCGCGTACACCTCCAGAGTATTGGTCACCCCATCGTTGGCGATAAAAAGTACGAGTCGCGGCATGATCCGATTAATCGCCTGGGTCTACACGCCTGGGTACTGGCCTTCCAGCATCCGGTTACAGGCGAACAGCTTCGTTTCGAAACGGCCATTCCGCGGAAGTTTCTGGATGTGGTGAAGTAGGGATTTTGGGTTTCCGTAAGGGCAAGAAGCTTCCTGACTGGAGGTATACCACCAGCGAGCCCAACCCCGAAGGGGTTCCCTATGTATAGCCCCGCATGCAATGCGGGGAACTCGATCAGCCCGGTAGGCACAGCCTACCAACTAAAAAGTCCGTAGCGAATGCTACGGACAACTTGCTTCCCGGAGAGGTTGCCCGGAAAGCTTTCTTCTGAATTAGTACAAATAAAAAACCGGCCGAAAGTCTTGAGACTTTCGGCCGGTTCACGAAAACATCCGTTGTTGCAACGGCTGTTGTGACGCTCCTATCTTACATCCGCTCCGGCACCGTTACACCCAACAGATTCATGGACTTGCGAATCACTTCCGCGACGGACTTCGATAAAGCCACCCGGAATTGTTTCTTATCCAGATTTTCTTCCGCAAAAATGGGTACTTCACTAAAGAACTGGCTGTACGTTTTGGCCAGATCATAGACATACTGAGCAATCAGAGCCGGACTGTACAGACTGGCCGCATCGTCCACCCGTTGCGGGAACTGGCTCAGCGTAAAGATCAGATCACGTTCACTCGATTGCAGGTCTATACCCTGGGGTGCAGTAGGCGTCAGTTGTAATTGATCGGCCTTGCGTAAGATGGAGCAGATCCGGGCGTGGTTGTACTGAATGTACGGACCCGTATTTCCCTGAAAATCCACGCTTTCCTGCGGATTAAACAGCATCCGTTTTTTCGGATCAACCTTCAACAGGAAGTATTTCAAAGCTCCCATCGCCAGCGTATGGTACAGCGACTGGGCTTCTTCTTCCGTAAAACCGTCGATTTTGCCCAGTTCTTTCGTCATGGCTTCGGCGGTTTCCTTCATTTCCTGCATCAAATCATCGGCATCCACTACCGTACCCTCGCGGGACTTCATTTTTCCACTCGGCAAATCCACCATGCCGTAACTCAGGTGATACAGGCCAGCAGCATAGGGCCGACCCAGTTTCTGCATAATCAGGAACAGCACCTTGAAGTGGTAATCCTGCTCGTTACCGACCACGTATACGGATTTCTGCATGGGGAAATCCTTGGCCTTCAAATCAGCCAATCCCAAGTCTTGGGTAATGTATACAGAAGTACCGTTCGAACGCAGCACCAGCTTTTCATCCAATCCATCGGCCGTTAGGTCAATCCATACCGAGTTATCCGGACGGCGGTAAAATACCCCTTTTTCCAGTCCTTCTTCGATGATGTCTTTGCCCAGCAGGTACGTATCCGATTCGTAGTAAATCTTATCGAAATTCACGCCCATTTTCTGGTACGTTTCGTCGAAACCAGCGTATACCCAGCTGTTCATCATTTCCCACAAGCCGATCGTAGCCGGATCGCCCTCTTCCCACTTCAGCAACATGGCTTCGGCCTGCTTCAGCAAGGGAGCTTCCTTCTCAGCCTTTTCTTTCTCCATGCCACTGGCTACGAGTTCTTCGATCTGAGCTTTGTAAGCCTTATCGAAAGCCACGTAGTATTTACCGACCAGGTGATCGCCTTTGATGTCGCTGGTGGCCGGTGTCTCGCCGTGACCAAATAACTGGTACGCCAGCATGGACTTACAGATGTGAATACCCCGGTTGTTTACCACGTTGGTTTTCATCACCTCATAGCCGCTCATTCTCAGGATTTCAGCGATGGAGTACCCCAGAAAGTTATTTCGCAGGTGTCCTAGGTGCAGGGGTTTATTCGTATTGGGAGACGAATATTCTACCATCACCTTTTCGCCCTTCGCGGGTAGCTGGCCGTAGTGCTCGTTGGCGTGGATCATACCGAAGAGTTCCAGCCATACCTGATCGGCAATGCTCAGGTTCAGAAAACCCTGTACAACGTTGAAGGCAGAAACCACTCCGCCCTGAGCCAGCACGTACTCGCCCAGTTTGGTACCGATTTCAACGGGACTTTTTTTCAGCTGCTTCGCGTAAGGAAAGCAAACGAAGGTATAGAAGCCTTCAAATTCTTTTTTGGTCGGTTGCAGCTGTAATTCCGCAGGAGCCACCTCCAGGTCAAACTCCTGCCGGAGAGCCGCGGCCAGACTGGCCTGTATTTGTTCGGTGAGATTCATAGTCAGTCAAAAACCCTGCAAAATTATACGAATTGCGGCACCGAGCTAATACCAAGGTTGACAAAGTACAGGATTCATGCCTTCCCCTCCCGCTCGACTAACAATGAATCCCCCCTTAAACTCTGACGCTCTGGCATTTATTAGCTAAAAATTTATAGCTTCTTCAACCTTTTACTTCGTCATTTTCCCGAAGATTAATACTTCATCAAGAATCGATTAATGCGTTTTCATGAAGACAAATAAGGATCTACTTTAGCTTTAGCTATGAAGATTAAGACCTGTTAAATAGTGTTAATTACATTTCTCAGTTAAGAACTGTTTATACCTTCACGGAAATCATATCAATCTACGCTTATGAAGTTTTATTTTTTACTCCTATCCCTTTTCTGTATTCATTTAACACCAGCTTCTGCTCAGCTCCCTGCCGGAACTAAACTCCGGGGAATACGTCCAACGCTTACTACACAGAATGTATTTTTAAACGACCCTTCAACTACCCATCATACTTCCGACA
>NZ_JBMDWJ010000111.1:0-9362 GCF_048595215.1 Siphonobacter sp. | reverse complement strand
ACTTCCGACATTTCGCTATAATTAACCTATGTTAAATTTATTCGGTAAAATGTGGCTCATGGTTGGAGTATTACGCCAGGATTTGGGATCAATTCAGAAATAACGGGCTGGATACCACAATTGAAAATCAATTACTTTAATCGACGTTACGTTCCCATTACTTCTGGAATTTATGCGTTTGCGGAAGGTACGGTTGGCGTACAAACCCAGTTGGGATTATCTTCGGGTAATTACTACAAAAACCCGTTTCTGCAGTCCTACTCAGCTTTTGCAGCGTTGAACGCCGGACTCACTTATTTCTACAAAAATGACTGGACTCTGGAAGCCAAAGCGAACCTGGGAACGCTTTCGGTGAGTCACCTACGCAGCAAACCTGAATCTCAGTCTACCGCCGTTTCGCTGGAATCTTCTTTGTCTGCTCAGCTTTTTACCCTGGGGATTACCCGCTATATCGGCAGTGGCAATTCCAAATCTACAATCTTTGAAACAGACCAGAATACGCCCTACACGGCAGGCCAACGCTATTGGGAAGGTCGTCTTACTTCCAATTTTAATTTCATTAAACCCTCCGCAATTAACTCTTCGAATAGTCAATCCATAAACATCGGTTTTTCGACGGCCCGGTTTGTTTCAGACAAACAAGCGAGAGGATTTGGCTTATCCGCTATCTTCTCCAATCTAAATGCTAAATCAGAGTTATATCCTCGTTCTTCTATAAAATTTGGCGGAGCTACTGCGTTTATTTTTCGGGAACATTACCTTCCGTTAGGCAAAAAATTATCTTTAATTGGCAGTGTATATTTAACGGGTTTTTACACAATGAATCGGACTAAACATCCGGAGCAAAATACTACGGAACACTCCTTAAACATTAACCCATCGATCAGACCTGCCATTCAATATCAACTCACGGATCGATGGGCCGTTACGGCTCATATTGGTACATTGAGTATAGCCTCTGCCAACTTGACTTTGGACAAAGAGAAAGATTACAGGAATGAACCAATGAATAGTTTTCAAACGGGTCTTAGTTTTTCTCCTGCGTATACCATCGGCAACTCAGGTATTTCATTGCGTTATTTTCCAGGTCGATAGTAACATAAGAAAATTATAACTTTCTCCCTACCAGACCCGTTCTAGCCTAGAGCGGGTCTTTTGGCTTTCTAAGTCTTTTCTAGCGATAAACCTCTATTTTTGAAAAGAGTCGGCTCGCGATTTTCGCTGTCTTCCGAGCGTATCACTCGATAACTATCTATGAAACAACTTCTTACGGCAACCTTCTTTTGTTTATGCTCCGTTTCGCTATTTGCACAAACCACCCAGGGCAACCGCTTTATGAGTTTTACGGGCGATCTGAATCTGCGATTCGATAATACGTCCTCCAGCTTAACGCCCGAAACAAAACGCCAGACGTACGGCCTTAACCTGCAGATGACCCGCGGGAAATTCACCCGTGACAACATTGCTCAGGGCTGGAGCATTGGTGTAGGGGCCACGCACGAACGTATCAATCAAATTGATTACGCCGAAACGACGCCTTCCCTATCCGCTCATTACGTGTACCGTCGCTATATTGTTCCTTCCGAACGCGTCCGGCTCTTCGCTCAGGGAAAAGCCGGAGGTTTGTATTCACCTACGTTCAATGATGGTGAAACGACGCAGAACATCTTCTCAATCGGGGCTTCGCTGGATCTGGGGCTAACCTATTTCTACCGGAAAAACTGGGCCTGGGAAGCAACCGCCAGTCTGGCCAATGTGGGCGTATCGCACGCATCCGCCCGCGGCGAAAAAGTGTATACGGATGTGAATGTCAATGGATCGCTCGGATTCAGTACCTTCCGGATTGGGCTGGCTCACTATTTCGGGGAAACCTCCTCGCCCTTTGAGTCCGCTCCGCAACAGTCGCTCTACGAAGTAGGGCAAACGTATCTGGCGGGTGACCTTTCGGTTCAGCAGGTATCGGCTCGTTCGAACACCACCAACCTTGGAATCGGATTTGCGGCCGGAAAATTTGTGACGCCCCGCCGATTGCTGGGGATTAGCGTGAGTGGCTCCTACGGTACAGGTGTTGATCAGGGGAACGCGGACTATACCAACTGGGGAGCCAGTGTACGGCCTTACGCAGAACAGTACTGGCCCGTGGCGGGCAAGTGGACGGTATTGCTGGACGGTGGTGTAGCCCTGGGATACGTTCAGATGAAGACCGAACTCAATTCTGTACAATCCAACACGCAATCGACTTATTACGCCAAACCTACCTTCCGCCCCGGCATTCAGTATCAGCTTACGCAACGTTGGGCCTTAGCAGCTTTGGTTGGGGTTTTGGATCTGAACGGCTTCACGGCTACCCAGCAGGACGTAACTACGGGGAACACGGTTTCCAAAAGCACGATTTATGCCTTTACGATCGATCCTTCGTACCAGATCAGTAACTCATCCCTTTCCTTACGGTATTTTCCTGGGCGATAATGGTTGTCGCGAAGGGCATAGGAAAGGCGGTGGAATAAGATTCCACCGCCTTTCTTATATTTTAAAACTTACCTAAACCCCCAGATTCGTCCGGAATAGTTTAATGGCGATCGCCAGTAGAATGACCCCGAATATTTTCTCCAAGATGCCCGTTCCCGCAGCACCAATCTTCTTTTCAATCCAGGTAGAAGATTTTAGTACCAGGAAAATCAGCCCAAGGTTGACAAAAATCCCCACCAGAATATTGATCTCGGCGTACTGGGCTTTGAGCGAAAGAATGGTGGTCATGGTACCCGCTCCGGCAATGATGGGAAAGGCCAGCGGTACAATGGATGCCGCTCGGGGCTGAACGTCCGTACTTTTAAAAATGCTTCGTCCCAACGTCATTTCCAGTCCGATCAGAAAAATGATCAGAGCACCCGCAACGGCGAAAGACTGCACATCTACGCCAAAAAGATTTAGAATGGATTTCCCGATATACAGAAAAGCAATCATAATCCCGCCCGAAACCATAGTTGTAGTAGCCGCGTGGATGTCGCCAATTTTCTTCCGTATATCCAGAATAATAGGGATGGCTCCCAGAATGTCGATGACCGAGAATAAGACTAAGGTTACTGATAAAACTTCCTTAAAGTTGAAATGCATACATCAGATGGTTTCGGTGTTAGAATCGGTACTACGCTTCGGTTAGAAAGGCCCGTAGGGTCGTAAAATCAGTATCGTTGATGGCCGGGAAATTGGCAATACGGAAGGTCGTTTCTTTCCAGTCGCCGTATCCATTTCCCAGCGTAATCTGTCGGGCTTTGGCAGCCTGCTTGATCTGTTCAATCTGCGGAACCGTTCCTGTAATCGCCAGGACGGTGTCCGAACGTACCGCAGCATTGGCGACGAGCAGTTGCCAGGAAGTTTCTTTTTCGAAAAAGGCTGCTAGATCATCAGCCCGTTGTTGTAAGGTTGCCGCTACCGTCTGAATGGGTGGCACCTGTTCGAGTACCCGCTTGAGCAGATAGATGTTCAGCACATTCGGCGTGTAATGCGTTTGAAATTTCCGCACATTTTCGTCGATAAACAAGAGGCTGTTGTAATGATTTCGCTCGTTGATTTCCCGTGCCCGCTCCACAGCCCGGGGTCCGTAGACGAGCAAACCCATGCCCGCTGGCAACCCGAAGCATTTTTGTACGGAAGCAAACCACACATCGGCCGCAGTCCAGTCGAACGCTACGCCCGCCATGGATGACGTCGCATCAACGGCTAATAGGGCTTTTGGGACCGCTTCCCGGATTTTCCGCAGGGTGTTGTTCGTCACCTGGGTACCGTTGGACGTTTCATTCTGCGTCAGACAAATCGTCTCTGCCTCAGTCGTCAGTGACAGCACTTCATTCAAACCAAAGGGCTGATGAATGACGTTCTGACCTAACTTCTGCGTATACTCGGCCCATTTCTGCCCGAAGGCTCCATTATACGCATGCAGCGATTGCCGAGTTGTGAGGGATTGAGCAATGATTTCCCAGCATTCCGTCGCGGAGGATACGAACGCAATGGCGTAGTCCGAAGGAATATCCAGCTTTTCGTGCAGGAGTCGATAGGTCTCTTTGACCAGTTCCATGGCGGCTGCACTCCGGTGATTTACACTCAGAATACCGGAATTGAAGGCGTCCTGTAGATACTGAGCTACCTGTGGATAGACTTGGGAAGGACCGGGATAAAAGGAAATCATGGCAACCGACGATTGAAGTGAATAGAATCAATTACAGAAACGACCGCAACGCCAGCTCGTAGCCTTTTAGTCCGAAACCGACGATGATACCAGCCGCTTTCGGACTGATAAAACTGTGATGCCGGAAAGCCTCGCGGGCGTGAACGTTGGAAATATGGACTTCAATGACGGGAGTAGTAATGCCCGAAATGGCGTCAGCAATAGCCACACTGGTATGCGTGTAGGCTCCAGCGTTGAGTACGATGCCGTCGTACGAAAAACCGACTTCGTGTAGTTTATCCAGGATGGCTCCTTCGTGATTGGACTGAAAATACGCCAGGTCCAGCTCTGGAAAAAGAGCGGGCAGCGTTTCAAAATACGCTTCAAAAGTCTGGGAGCCGTATACTTCGGGCTCGCGACGTCCGAGTAAATTCAGATTAGGTCCGTTAAGAATCAGGATGCGTTTCAAGGAAGAATGAAGTTTAAGGATGTAACGGGAATCGTTTGGGTCTACAGGCGGTCATCGCCCGAATCGCAAGTTCTTTACTCACGGCGACGGAAACCGCTCTTCGGTGGTGTATCTTTCAGAAAAATACTATCCATACGCGGATTTCTCATTCGGAACCTCCGCCGATTTATCAGTACGCAATGCAGTGGCAAAGCTATCTTAAAAACTTTAAATCTTACCTGACGCTCGAACGTTCGCTGTCCGAAAACTCGGTGGAAGCCTATTTACACGACGCCGAAAAACTGGTGCAGTACCTGTCGCTCTCCGGGCAGGACAAACTGCCACCGGGTTCGATTACGGATGCTCACCTGCTCGATTTCCTGTACTACCTGGGTGAACTGGGCATTGCCTCTACCTCACAGGCCCGGATGTTATCGGGACTCAAGGCTTTTTTCCGCTTTCTGTTGCTGGAGCAGGTCATTCCTACCGATCCGGCGTCGCTCATTGAGTCGCCAAAGTTGGGTCGTAAACTGCCCGATACGCTGAGTTTTCCCGAAGTGGAAGCCCTGCTGGCGGCCATCGACCTGTCGACACCCGAAGGTACCCGAAACCGGGCCATTCTGGAGATTCTGTACGGGTGTGGACTACGCGTTTCGGAATTGATCGCTCTGAAAGTCAGTGAATTGTACTTCGACATTGGCTTCATTCGCGTCTTTGGTAAAGGAGGCAAAACCCGCCTGATTCCCGTAGGCCGTGACGCCATCAAGTACACGCAGATTTATCTGGACGAAATACGTCGTCATCAGAATATTCAGAAGGGTTCGGAGGACATTGTATTCTTGAATCGCCGGGGTAAGTATTTAACCCGAATCATGGTTTTTATCGTTATCAAAGACCTGGCGGCTAAAATTGGTCTGCAAAAGAATATCTCGCCGCACACCTTCCGCCATAGTTTTGCTACGCACCTGATTGAAGGCGGAGCCGACTTGCGGGCAGTACAGGAAATGCTCGGGCATGAATCCATCACGACGACCGAAATCTATACGCACCTGGATCGGGATTATCTCAAAACGGTTATCACGGAATATCACCCCCGGGGCCGTTGAGGCGGCGATTTTTTAGGCTTTCCCGTATAAAAATGTAGAACGGAAGTCGTATCTTAACTGTTAAATAAACGAGAGCAAACGGGCGTACTTTTCCCCGACACTTATCCACTCTATCATTTTCTGAATGGCATTTCCGACCCTAAACGATTTACTTAGTCAAACTGAAAGCTCCACGCTTGAATTCAAACGTACCATTGAGGCTCCCGGCCGCATTGCCAAAACCCTGGCCGCTTTTGCCAATACGGCGGGTGGCTGGCTAGTGATTGGCATTAATGACGATCGTACAGTCAAAGGCGTTGATTCAGAAAAAGACGTCGTACAAAAACTGGAAGCTGCTTCTGATTTATTTGTCCAGCCGGGTGTACTGGTTCGTTACCAAACTGTACAGCACGACGAACGCTTGGTCCTGATTGCCCGCGTAGATGAAAGCGAAGAGAAGCCTCATCAGGCAAAAGATCCGCAGGGCCAATGGCAGGTGTATGTACGGGCCCGCGATAAATCCGTACCGGCCAGCAAACAAATGGAGAAATGGCTACAGGAAACGCACGACATTTCGCCGGAGTTACTGCAACAACATAATGTCAAACGACTGCTGGCTCACTTGAAAAAGAACGAGCAGATTGCCGCTAAGCAGTTCGCCCAACTCGTCAATATCTCGGAATACCGGGCTGATAAGCTATTACAACAACTCACCCGCGAAGGGTTACTGCTAGTACTGGATAAACAACATCCGAAGACGTACACGATTCGCAAATAGATGCGAGCTGCAACAGCTTTTTTGAAACGTACTGCGTTTATACGTTAAAGATCAATACTGTATAAAAAAATAAAAGCGGGTACGAAAGATTTTCGTACCCGCTTTTATTTGATTCTGGATAAGCTGAATTATTTCATGCTTTCCTTGATCTGTTTGATATGGTTCAGGTGCTGCTGAACGACGCCCGAGGTTTTCGTAGCAAATTCTTTCAGCTCGGCATCTTTTCCTTCGGTAGCCTGGGTATTAAACAAAGACAGATCTTTATCGTGATCGTCTTTCATCAGTTCTACGTATTTCTTATCGAAATCTTTACCTGAAAGTTTCTTCAGATCATTATAGTGCTTCTGATGGTCTTCATCCATCGTTGCGGGTAAGGTAATGCCTTTAGCTGAAGCCAGTGACATCAGCTCATCGTTTGCTTTGCCGTGATCTTTGATCATCATTGCGGCAAATTCTTTTACTTTAGCGTTACTAGCTTTTTGCTCAGCTAGTTTAGCCACTTCTACTTCGTACATACCACCGCCAGCAGCTTTCATGGCAAACTCAGCGTCTTTTTCGTCAACCGTTTGCAGGCTGTCGTTCATGTCTTTTGCTTGATCAGTCGCTGCTTCTGCGTGCTCCTCTGAAGCCTTATCTGATTTTGATTCATTACAAGCCTGGAATGCCAGGGCACTAGCCGCCAGCATACATAACATAGTTACCTTTTTCATAGTCGTGTAGCAATTTTTGAGGAAGTTTCCTCCGGTTGATTGTTTGAATGCTTAAAAACTTCTAAAAATCTTGTACCCGCCTTAGGATAATACAAACAAAAGCCAGTTAGTTACTAAATAATATAGAATCAAGAGGAATTTTTTCCGCACTTTCTTAGCAAGCTATTTTCAGTATATAAAAAATAATGCAGCCTTTCCCCAAAATTATTCTTGAGGAAAGACTGCATGAATAGAGCAAACTAGCTAGTTGCGGGGCGGTTTACCTCCGGTCAGTAAGCCCTGCATCCGCTCTAAAGTCTTACGTTCGCCACAAAGACTCAGGAACGCTTCCCGTTCCAAATCCAGCAGGTACTGTTCCGTCACCGGTTGCGGATAACTCAGGTCACCTCCAGAGATAACGTAGGCCAGTTTTTGAGCAATCTTTTTGTCGTGGTCGGAGATGAAATTGGCCAATCGCATCTGAGCGATACCTGCTTCGAAAAGGGCGATGCCCGCCCGGCCTTGTACTTTGATGTCACTGCGTTGCGGAGCCTGCGTATAGCCGGCATTCGCTAATTCCAAAGCGGCTTCTTTGGCTTCGGCGATCAATCGCGAACGGTTCAGTACAATCTGATCACCCGACCGCAGGTAATTCATTTCCAACGCTTCCTGAGCGGAAGTGGATACTTTCGCCGTAGCAATGTTCATGAACGCGTTCTGAAGAATATTAAGTTCAGGATCGCCCGACTGGTATAAATCCGAGCAGCGGAGGGCCATTTCCTTGGTACCGCCACCCGCTGGAATCACGCCAACGCCCACTTCTACCAATCCCATGTACGTTTCAGCTGCGGCCACTACGCGGTCGGCATGGAGGTTAATTTCGCAGCCACCGCCCAGGGCCAGCGTATGCGGAGCCACTACGACTGGCACGGATGAATACCGTACCCGCATCATGGTTTTCTGGAACTGGGCAATCATCAGGTTGACTTCGTCCCATTCCTGCTGAATACTGTACATGAAGAGCATGGCTAGATTCGCTCCCGCCGAGAAAGCCTCGTGCGAGTCGTTCCCAATCACCAGGCCCTGATAACTCTGTTCGGCCAGCGAAATCGCTTTCGACACGGCTTCGATTACATTTGGCCCAAAGGTATTCATCTTCGAACGAGCTTCCAGGCCCAGAATGCCATCGCCCAAATCGAAAATGGTCGCTTCCGAATTACTCCATACTTCCTGGCTACCCCGTAAGTTATTCAGGATAATAAAACCTTCTTGTCCCGGAATAGGCTGATAACTTTCACTGGATAAGTCGTAATAATAACGGCGACCCTTTTGGACTGTATAAAACTGCGTATGCCCGGCATCCTGCATGGCATACACCCAGTCGGCCGGTTTTTGCCCCTGACTTTCGATTAGTTCAATGCCCTTCGCCAGTCCAATCGCGTCCCAGGTTTCGAACAGACCCAGTTGCCAGCCAAAACCGGCTTTAATCGCTTCATCGATTTTATAGAGTTCGTCAGCAATCTCGGGAATCCGGTACGTGACGTAGCGAAACGTATCGGCGAAGGTCGTCCGGTAAAAGTCACCGGCTTTACTGCTATCGGCCAGAGCAGCGGGGAAACGTTCGGCCAGCGTAGGAAGCTTCTTGAGCGTATCAATGATGCCCAGCTTGATTTTCTGCGAAGGCTGATACTCGAACGTTTTTAGATCCAGAGCGAGAATGACCGATTTCCCCTGCTCATCTTTGACTTTTTTGTAAAAACCCTGACCCGTCTTGTCGCCCAGCCACTTATTTGCCATCAGCTTCTGAATCGAATCGGGCAGTAGAAAAGCCTCCCTCGATTCGTCTTCCGTAAGCGTCTCGTACAAATTGTTAGCGACGTGCACGGTGGTATCCAATCCCACGACATCGGATAAACGGAAGGTACCGGACTTCGGACGACCGATAATATCCGCCGTTAGCTTGTCCACTTCTTCGATACTCAATCCCAGTTTCTCTGTCGCCCGAATACTCTGGATGAGGGCATAAATCCCAACGCGGTTAGCACTAAAGGCGGGGGTATCCTTGGCGAGAACGGTCGTTTTTACCAAGTACAAAAAGCCGTAATGCATCACGAAATCAAATAAATACGGGTCCGTTTAGGGCGTGGGAATGATTTACAGGAGTTTGAGATAGCGGGGTGGTTTGAAAAAGTGCGTA
>NZ_JBMDWJ010000110.1:0-3472 GCF_048595215.1 Siphonobacter sp. | reverse complement strand
GTCTCGCCCAGCAGATGCACGCGTCCGGGGGCAATCCCAAAGCGTTCACACTCCCGATTGATCAGTTTATAGTACTCCAGACTATGGTCGTCGATTCGACCGGCTATGATCAGGTCGTAGTCCAGATTAGCCAGCAGGGCTGGTAAAACATGGAAGGTTTTCTTCGCCATCACCGTCCCGACGGTAAATAAAAACGGACGTTCAGGCCGGAAGCTGGGCTGATGCTGAGCTAGTTCTGCTGCCGGAATGGTCGATACGTTTACACCGTTGTAGATAACCCGAATCTGGTCGAGCGGATACTGCAGGTGTTCGACAATATCGCGAGCCGCGTAATGGGAGATCGTCGTAATAACATCCACCTGATCCATATACCGGCGAGTCTGAGCCTGAAAATGCCGGTACGGGGCCGAATCGGTAGGATATTCGTAGCGATAGTTTAAATCATGAATGGTCAGGATTTTCCGACCAATGATTTTATGGGGTTTGAGCAGCGTTGGATTTTGCTGCGTAAAATGAATCAGGTCAAACTCCGGAATACTCTTCCAACGCAAATTCGTCAATACACCCCGGGTTCGGTAATGGACCTCTCCAAAGGGTTTGATGTTTGCAAACGACCGGGGGATTAAGTACTGTAAATCCATCTCGTCGGTCTGGTACGCCCGGAGCTGTTTAATCAATTCAAAGGCAAAATGATACAAACCAGTGCTCGACGTAGCAATCTGATCGGCGGTAACTAAAATTTTTCTACTCATCCCTTCTGTGGGTTTCTTTAATACCCGCCTGGAACACCATTAAACTCAAAAAAAAAGCAAGGTAGTAAAAAAACGGCACGCAGGCCTTCTATTGGGCTATGCCTAGGTACGGCGTCCTGCCTTACGAGCAAAAATAATCCCGGTCAGTATAGGAAGTTACTCCTGTACTGACCGGGACATTACGCTACTATAACTTCTATTTATTCCAATTCATTCGGATACGATCCGGAATGAGTACGGGTCGGAACGTACGCTCGCGAAGACCGTTCCAATCCATCTTTACAAGCAAATACGCAACAACACAACCTACGGACTGGGCGATTAGTAACATGATTTTTCATTTATAGGTGAACAAAAACTTTGCTTTGAGCTAAACTCCGCCCCTACGCCGGACGGCCTAATAGCTTCAATAAACGATAATGAGAGTGCAAAGCCGAAAAAAAGCTTCGATTTTCCAAATAAGGCAGATTAAAATCTTCGGCCGTCTGCTTAACCAGCTCAGTAAGAGCCGGATAATGAATGTGGCACACTTTTGGGAACAGGTGGTGTTCAATTTGCCGATTTAAGCCCCCGCAGAAAAAGGCAGCTACTGCCGAACGCGGAGCAAAATTGGCCGTAGTACGCAATTGATGAATCGCCCAAGCTTCTTCAATGGATCCTTTATCCGATGGAATAGGAAAGGAAGTACCTTCCACCACGTGGGCTAACTGAAAGACTAGCCCCAATACCAATCCTTCGACTAAGTGCATGACTAAAAAGCCAATTCCAATTTGCCACCAGCTCAAATCCAGAACCAGATAAGGCAAAATCAGGAATAGGAAATAGTACGCCAGCTTGGCAGCAAACAACTTGATATATTCCTGTTTGGGATGGGCTTGGGTTTCGTAATGACCAATCTCCTTTTTGAAAAACTTTACGAAGTCCTTACGAAATACCCAGGACAACGACGCCAGTGAGTACAGAGCAAAGGCATACCAGTGCTGATATCGTTGCCAGGGCCGTACGGGCTCGTCCGTATCTACCCGAATCAAACCGGGAGCAATTTCAATATCCTCGTCATGGCCGGGAATATTGGTATACGTATGGTGGACGATATTGTGCGTAATCTTCCAAACGTAGGGGTTGGCTCCTACCAGATAAAAACTGGCCCCTAACATCCGGTTTACCCAACTTTTGGAAGAAAAAGCTCCGTGCAGGGCATCGTGCGAGATATTAAAACCGATAAAAGCCGCAAACATTCCTAGCCCTACCGAAAAGCCAAGCATCGCCCAGACGTTAAACTGGTTGGAAAGCAACAGCCCATACAGCAGAAAGAAACCACCCAGAAAAAAAGCCGCTTTCAACCACATGGCTGAGTTGGCGTGGGGTGAAATCCCCTGTTCTTTAAAGTAAATATCCACACGTTGACGAACCGTAGCGAAAAACTGTGAACGGCTCGTGTTGGTAAATTTTAACTGGTTTTGCATGAAGATAGCATTAGCCTAACCTTTCGATGAAAGGAATCTGATGTACAGGAAATCAGGTAATTCATCCGCACGCAAAGTTTAAGCGGAGGTTAGGTACATTAAATAGATCGTAAGAGGTAACGGTGTTGGATCCTTTGAACCAGTACACCTGTATCCACGAAGGGAGATAAAGATCTTGGATTAACCGAAGCGAGTCAGGTTGCTAACCCAAGCCGAAGCAGTGTAAGAACGCAATAGGCCATTAAAGGCATTGTACTACTAGTCCCTTTTCTCGTTTAGAAATTTGCTAGTGTAGTAGTAAAACGAGTAACTACTACACTAAGTTCAGAAATCCCTTAAATAAAACGGCAGGATTAGGAATAATCCGCTTTTACTAGGGGGGAGCAAGTGCTTAGGAGAGTCACCCACTGTGTACAGCCGAAGCTTGTCGGGTGTACCTTTGTGTTTTGGTTCTTTTTTAATCTTAAACGCGTGCCCTACTCGATTACTCCCTTCCAGCCCCCTGAGCCTTTACCCATGGATCTGCTTTTGCTAGCCGATGAAAACCCGCAATTAATTAGGGAGTACTTGCCATTGAGTCAGGTTTATCTACTGAAACTTAAGGGGCAAACCCAAGGCGTAGGGTTATTACAAGTTCAGGAGCAGGAAGCCGAAATTGTCAACCTGGCCATTGCTCCGTCCTACCAGGGTCAGGGATGGGGTAAAACGCTGCTGCTCCACTTAATAGAAGTAGCCCGCCAACAAGGCTCCCCTCGGGTACTCATCAGGACCGGCAATTCCAGTATTAATCAATTCGCCCTTTATCAGCGAGTGGGCTTTGATCTCATAGACGTCCGCTACAACTATTTTCTCGAAGCCTATCCTCAACCGATTTGGGAGAACCAGATTCGGTGTAAACATCAACTCATTTTAGAACTACGCTTCTGAAGCGGCGTCTTCCGGGCATTTAGCATTTTTTCCTTCCAGAATTTTCTCAAACGCCTGCTCCTATTGAAGTCCCTAAGCATTGAGTACCCGGTGACGGGACTGCGGTACCATCCGCGGTAGCTCACTGGGTTACCGGAGCCTTCTACTCAGACAAAAATTATTGCTGGCTTCCACTTGCCACCAATAATTTCCAGTGTAACCGCCATACCACAGGTGTACTACCGGGGATTCTTGCGTTCGTACCTATCAATTTTGTATATGGTGACAAATTTGTCACTAGCTAATTAAATTATCCATCCTTGATTTCAGGAACCTATGCATCCCGTT
>NZ_JBMDWJ010000109.1:0-29273 GCF_048595215.1 Siphonobacter sp. | reverse complement strand
GGTAAAATGAGCAGTGCCGCTACCGTCGAGAACAGCAAGCCTCCAATCACCGCCCGTCCGAGCGGAGCCGTTTGTTCACCCGATTCACCCAGGCCGCTCGCCATCGGAATCATCCCGGCAATCATTGCCAGAGCCGTCATCAAAATGGGTCGCAGACGAGCGGCCCCCGCCATTCGGGCGGAGGTCAGGGCATTGCGGTACCGAAGTCGGAGGGATTCCGCATTCGTAACCAGCAGCAGGGCATTGGCCACCGATACCCCCACCGACATGATGATCCCCATGTACGATTGCAGATTCAGCGTTTGACCCGTCACGAGCAACAGTGTCAGCGAACCCGCCAGTACCGCCGGAATACTCACCAGTACCACACCCGCCAGCTTGAAAGACTGGTAATTAGCCGCGAGTAGCAGGAAGATTACCACCACGGCCAGTCCCAGACCGAACTGAAGACTCGTCAGGGTTTCATCCAGCAACTGAGCCATCCCGCGTAATTCCACACTGGAGCCTTTAGGCGGATCACCCGCGTTTTTGATGGCTTGCTGTACCGCCCGCGAGGCCGTACCCAAATCTTTGTGAGCAATATTCGCCGATACCGTAATGATTCGGCGGGGGCCAATCCGGTCGTACTCACCGGGAACGGTACTCGGCGTAATGGTGGCCACATCGCCCAGCGTGGGTCGCAACTGGCCTTTCACCAGTGGAATGCTTTGAATATCGGCTACGGTATTCATCTGTTGCTGCTCCATCTCTACCTGTACCTGATAGGCAAAACCCTTGGACTCATCCAGCCAGAGGTTCTTGGCCGTAAATCGGCTGGAAGAGGTCGCCGCTACCAGCGACTTCGCAATTTCATCGATACTCACGTTGAGCTGAGCGGCCCGTTCGCGGTCAATTTTGATCTGAATGGTCGGATAACTCAGCGGCTGATTAATCCGTAAATCCCGCAGATACGGAATCTTCTTCATTTGCGTCAGAAGGCGATTGGCGTAATGCTGCCCTTCTTCCAGACTTTTGCCACCTACTTGGATCTCGATGGGAGCCTGAGCCCCCTGACTCATGATTTTATCCGTCAGGTCAATGGGTTCGTAGGATAATTTTACGCCGGGCAGTTTCTGGTGTACCCGTTTCCGGATTTCATCCTTCAGGTTGTCGAGCGAGGCCACTTCGTACTGATCCGAAAGCTTCACCTGTAATACCGCCTCGTGCGGACCGGCATTGAATACGTACAGCGAACTGGTACCGTAACTAGAAGGCGTCATACCCACGAAAGCCGAAGATATGGCCACATTTTTTGGACCAACAATACCATCAATCTGCCGGATGACTTCTTTCGTGATTTCTTCCGTACGTTCAATCCGTAATCCCTCCTGAGCAACGATGCGTACCTGAAACTGGCGGGCGTGATTCTGCCGGGGCATCATATCCTGACCAATCTGCGTGAAGCCGACACCAATGAGTACGGCACAAAAAATCAGGTAGGCTCCAATCACGATTCCCTTGCGTTGCAACAGGCGGTCAAGCAAGCGTAAGTAACCCAGTTTGAAGCGTTCAAAACCCGTTACCTTTTCAGGATGCTGCGTTTCGAAGTTTTCCTGGTGGGCCTCCTGTTTCTCTGAAAGGTCGGGAAGCAGGCTAAGGTCATGCGGCGTAGGGTGGGCGTGAGCTTTCATCCACCAGTTGGAAACCACTGGTACGAAGGTTTGTGAAAGCAGGTACGACGCAATGATGGTAAAACCTACGGACAAGGACAATGGCAGGAACATGCCCCGGGGTACACCATTCATCAGGAAGGCCGGAGCAAACACGGCCAGAATACAGAGCGTAATCAGCAGCAGCGGAAAGGATACTTCCTTACAGCCGTCGAAAATGGCTCGGGCCTTGGGCTTGCCCATTTCCAGATGCTGGTGAATGTTTTCAATCACCACCGTCGCCTGATCGACCAGAATCCCAATGGCCAGTGCTAGCCCCGACAAGGTCATGATATTGATCGTCTGACCCATGAGTTGAAGCATCAGAATCGAAGCCAGAATGGAAACGGGGATGGTCAATACCACAATGAGCGAGCTACGCCAGTCACCCAGGAAAAGCAGTACCATCAATCCCGTCAGTAAGGCACCCAGGCCCCCTTCCACGGCCAGACTGTGCACGGCCTGGGTCACGTATACCGACTGATCAAATTCATACGATAGCTCCACATCATCGGGTAACAGGGCTTTCATATCGGCCAGTTTTCCCTTCAATGCATTTACCACACTCATGGTCGAAGCGTCAGCGGATTTGGTTACGGGGATATACACCGACCGTTTGCCATTCACCAAGGCGTAACCCACGGGAACATCGGTACCATCTTCCACGGTGGCAATGTCCCGCACGAATACCGTCGGACCTACCCCTTTTCGCAGGGGAATGTTCAGGAATTCATCAACTTTATCGAGAACCGTATTATTTGGCGTCAGGATGGAAAAATCACCAATCCGGATGCTACCACCGGGTGAAATCTGGTTGTTCCGAACCACGGTCGAGACAATTTCATCGGGCGTTAATTCGTAACTCCGCATCCGTTCGGGGTCTACCCGTACGACGACCGTACGCTCGTTGCCACCGAAAGGCGATGGAGCCGAAGCTCCGGGAATTTGGGAGAACAAAGGTCGAATCCGCGTCGAAGCCAGATCCTGCATTTCACCGAGCGAAGCCCGCTGACTGCTAAAGACCAATTGCCCCACCGGTAAGCTCGACGCATCGAAACGAACGACAATCGGTGGTACGGTTCCGGGGGGTAAGTAACTCATTACCCGACTGACCTGACTAGCCACTTCACCGGCGGCCTGAGCCATGTCCACGTCTTCGTAAAAACTACATTTGACTAGACACAGACCCTGAATGTTTTTCACTTCCACGTTCTTGATCCCCGATACGTACAGCATCTGGTTCTGGTAACGCGTGGAAACGAAACCTTCCATCTGAGCTGGCGTCATGCCGCCGTAGGGTTGGGCGATATAGATCGTCGGTAAATTCAGCCGGGGAAAAATATCGACCGGAATCCGGCTCAGGGCCAGAATCGAGAAGACGACGATTCCCAGCAGAGCTACGATAATCGTAATGGGTTTAGCTAAGGCCGCTTTTATCATAATTAGTTGAGAATCTGATTCAAAAATTCTTCCAGGTTGCCATCCGCTGCGGCTTTTAGTAACAAAGCCCGCCAAAGGCCATTCACGGCCAGAGCCTGATCTACTTCCGCCCGATTCAGCAGGGCGGCGGTTTGGGTCAGCGTTTGAATGTTATCCAGTCCCGATTCATACCGGGCCCGCGACTGAGCGTAGGCCTGCTGGGCCGCTTCCAACTGAAGGGGAGCCTGCCGTACCGTAGCCTGAGCCAGTTCGATCTGGAGATTCGCATTTTCGGAGCCTGCATCTAAGGCTAGTTTTTGCTGATTATAGCCTTCCTGCGAAACCCGAACTCGCTCGCGTTGAGCGGAAAGATTGGGTTTAACCCGAAATAATTCCGTCGGTCGCCAGATGGCGGTAAACCCTACGATGTAGTTGAACGCCCGCAAGGGCAAACCAGCTCCGAGCGTCGGGTCAATCCGGAACGTACCATCTTTTTGCGTCGCTTCGCTAATACCCGATCCCCGGCCCTGGAGTGAACCGATTACGGAAATGGAAGGTAAGGCATTGGCTTTCAGTAATGTTTGGTTGGCTTCACCCAGGGCCATTTGTTTCTGCAAAACCCGTAACTGCGGGTGGATGTACGCTTTTTCCCCCGAAACCCGGTTCATGTCCGGTAATCGGTGGTAGAAAATGAGCGAATCCAGTTCGTAACCCAGACTCGGCTCGCCCATCAGTTCGGTCAAACGTAGTACTTGCTGCTGGGCCATTTTCTGGCTTTCCAGTACCTGTAAACGGGCACGGGCCACTTCCGCCGCACTCACCGAACTGTCAATTCCAGGACGAAGGCCACCGGAAGTACTGGCTCGGGTAATGATCTGCAAAGCCTTGGCTCGTTGCAGGTTGGAAATTTGCAAGAGTACCGATTTTTTCAGATTGAGAGCCAGCAGATAAGCATCACACACGCGTACCTGATGGAGGAATAATTCACTCTCGTAATCCGCCTTGGCTTGCTCAATCGACAAGTTGGCCTGATTCCGGCGGGCCTGCCGACGGCCAAAGGTGACGGCCTCCCAATCAATAACCATCGAAGCCGCACTCGTCCAGGCGGCCTGGTTATTGAAGCCATCCGTACGTACCCCGGTAATGGGAATCATCAGGCCACCGGCTGAAGCCGAAGCTCCACGGACCTGATTGGAAGTGGCGTTAAAGGCTTGAGCCTGAACGCCCGCCTGGGGCAGAAAGGACAGCCGCATGGACTGAGCATCCGCTTCGGAGCTTCGAATTGCGGCCAGTTTACCACGGATGGAAGGGTAATTGGTGCGGGCCTTATCCAATACTTCATCGAGCGACAAACGGGGCGGTTGTCCGCACAGGGTTTGTAGCAGCGATAAGCCCAGGATTACCTGTAAAAGCAGTATTCGTTTAATGTTCGACATATCAATCCATTCACTGGGGAATGGAACAAACCTATGAAGCGGACATTAGAACGAGATTAGAACCCTATTAGAAGAGATTAGAACAGCATTAGAAAGCCAGAAATGGAGGTTTTTAACGGAAAATGAACAGACAAAACTTTACGAATACAAAGGCAAACGAATCTCTGCACAGGTACCGCCGCTTTCCCGGGGGCTTAACGTCAATTGTCCCTGATGCAGTAATACGATCCGGTGAGTAAGGGTAAGTCCCACGCCGAACCCTTCGATACTTTGAACATTCGAGCCCCGAACCAGCGGTTGCAAAATACGTTCCTCTTCGCCGGGTGTCAGTCCGATTCCCTGATCCAGAATCCGGATATGGGCTTGTTGATCCTGCGTGATTTCCAGCGAAAACGAAACGGGTTGACCCTGGGAGTACTTGACGGCATTGTCGAGCAGGTTATACAAGGCCGTACGGAGCAGGTATGGATTACCCAGAATGAGTAGGGGCGTGGATTGTTCCAGCACGTCCTGACTGACGTTGACGGAAAGCGTTTGTCCCGGCTTCTGCTGACCCAGCAGATCCGCTACTTCTAGTACCAGCTCAACCACATCGAGCGGTTGTTTATCGATCTTTACCTGTACATTATCCAACTGAGCCAATTGTAGTAAGCCATTCGAAAGAGCCGTGAGCTTGTCGAGTTCCCGCACGGCCTGGCTCATGCCTTTTTTAAGTTCCTGTACATTGAAATCGTACGTAAGTGAGGTTTCCAGCCAGCCTTTAATGGTTGTCAGCGGGGTACGTAATTCGTGGGAAGCCTGGGAGATAAAAGCCCGCTGATTATCCACCAGTTTTTCCTGGCGTTGTAACAGCTCGTTGAAGGCAGAGGCCAGTACGCCGACTTCGTCATTCGGATTTTCGGGTTTCAAACGGAAACCCAGAGAGCCTTCCTGGGGTAATTGATCGATGAGACGATTCAACGGTTTCAGGGCTTGCCGGGAGAAGAAATACCCTAGTAGTCCGACCACGACAATCGCAAAAATATCCCCTAAAATCAGCAAATCCATCAGGTTACTCTGGCGATTGTATCCATCTTCATCGTAGGCCGTCACCAGTACCAGATATTCCTGACCCGAAGGCGAGGGCCAGGGGCCGGGGTAGGTAAGGGCCATACCGTCTTTGGGGTACTTGTGCTGGGGACTCTGGTAACTAAACCGAACCAGCCGTTCGTCGCGTACGCGTTTGCGAAAAGCCTGACTGGCCAGAAAATCGTTGGTGACTTCACTGGCAAAAATGAGACTGTCTTTCGGCGAATAGATGAAAACGACCTGTTCCGGTAAGGAAGTCGTGATCTTACCCACAACGGCATCGTCTTTGGTAATGAGTTGTTCCGTAACGCGGGCTTTGCGTTCCAGCCAGCCGTCCATGGCCCGTTGCCGCAGGGACGAATAGGTGAAATAAACGTATACCGAAAAAAGCAGCAGACTACCCGCCACCAGCGAAGAAAACCAAAGGATGATCTTGTGCTTGATTTTCATACTCAGGCCCGTAACACATACCCCATGCCGACGACGGTGTGTAAGAGTTTATGATCGAATTCTTTATCGATTTTCTTGCGTAAGTAATTGATATACACGTCAATGATATTCGTATTGGTATCGAAGTGCAGGTCCCAGACTTTTTCGGCAATGTCGATCCGGCTCACGATCCGACCCTGATTGATCATCAGATACTCCAGCAGAGCGTACTCCCGAGCGGTCAGGTCAATGGGCTGGCCCCGGCGGGTAAGGGTACGGGCCTCGGTGTTCAGTTCCAGATCGGCCACGCGTAATACGGACTTCCGGCTTTCGTGCGTGGCATTCCGGCGGGCCAGTGCTTTGATCCGGAGGATAAGTTCGCGGAATACAAAGGGTTTTACCAGATAATCATCGGCACCGGCGTCAAAACCGCTTTCCTTGTCCGTCAGGCTGTCCAATGCTGTGAGCATCAGTACGGGTTGTCGGGGCGACTGCTGCTTGATGTATCGGCACAGCTCAAAGCCATTAATATGGGGCAAATTGACATCCAGAATAATCACATCGTAACTGTTATTATCCGCCATCCGCTGACCCATCAGGCCGTCATACGCAATGTCGAGTACGTATCCTTCACTTTCTACCCCTTTACGGATGAACGAAGCCAGGCTGACCTCATCTTCCACCAACAATACCTTCATAATCTTCTCCTACGTTTGAATCGAATCAATGCTACTGTAAGGGGCCCGGCTTACTCGTTAGAATAGCAACGGCATCACCTACCCGAAGCGTGTACAAATCGGTTGCCGGTAGCAGATTCTGGCCAAAAAGAATCTTGTTATTCCAGTTCCGGTATTTGCTTAGGGTACGCAAGGGTTCTTTTCCTTTTTCAGCCGTTTGCTGATCAATCGTGGTTAGTACGCAACGGGCACAGGGTTTCACGCCCCAGAATTCCTGTTCACCAATCCGGAAATTTTCCCAGCCTTCTTCTTCGTAGGGCTTTCCGCCCGTCACGACCAGATTGGGCCGGAAGCGGTTCATCGGTACGGGCGTTTCCAGTCGCGTATTGAGATCATCTAACGACGCCTGACCGATCAGGAGAAAAGGATAGCCATCCGAGAAACTCGTGATTTCTCCCTGCCGGGCGTACCTCGGGTCGACCGTTCGATGCGTGCTCTCGGGCTGGTACACGAGGCGACAGTTTCGGCCCAAACGCTCACTAAACCAGGCATCCGCTTCCGGAAAGCCTCCCTGAGCCAGCATCGTATCATCCCAGACTTCTACCTGAAGGGCTTCGCCACCTTCAGCAACCAGCGGAATATGCAGGGGTTCAGACGGAGACTCACGATGAGAAATGACCAGTGTGTTATCTTCCATACGCACCTCAAACAGGGCCAATTGGGGTAAGGTTCGCTGAGAAAGAAAGCGACCCGTTTCGTCCACCAGCATCCAGCGGCGATCGTACAGAAGTCCACGGGAAGTAAGCGTGGCTTGTGGCAGGGAAAGCCCTGCCAGTGATTTAATCGGGTAAATCCAGATTTCAGAAAGTTGTAAGGTAGGCATACGCAAAGCTACTTTTTTTTGGTTTTCCGTTCATCACAAAGTCGATAATCTCGGGCAATACGCATAGTTACTCTTTTCGTTATCAGTTAATTTTGAGCCATTTTCAAGCCTTTCGCGTTTGACGGAACTTGCGGCTTCTTCGCTGTGTATTCCTTAAAGAACGTTAAAATTCAAAATAAAAAGATGTAAATATGTATATACATTAAATGTTGTGGTATATATTTGCATCACCTTTCAATAACGCCATGACCATTGAAAATGAAATAAAGCAACGAGCTTTTACCAGTCCTTATCACAAGGTGATGGTAAATCTGATTTATACGAATAACTGGATGACTTCGCTGCATTCGGAAAAGCTGAAACCATACGGATTAACGATACAGCAATTCAACGTGCTGCGTATCCTTCGGGGTCAGTATCCCAGTGCGATTACGGTCAATGCGATTATCGAACGCATGCTGGATAAAATGTCCAATGCCAGTCGTCTGGTGGACAAATTATTAGCGAAAGAACTCGTAAGCCGGATGGTGTGTCCGAACGATCGCCGGGCGGTGGACGTGCTCATTACCGAAAAAGGCCTGGCCCTGCTCGAAAAAATCGATGAACGAATCGGAGAGTGGGAAGTAGACCTGATCGAAGGCCTGACCGAAGAAGAAGCCGAGCAACTGAGTCTGTTGCTGGACAAAATGCGAGGCAAGCACGTTTCGATGGATTGCGATGGAAATGAAGTAGTAGCTCCTTAACCAAAATTTCTCCCTTCAGTAGAATTTAAACTCCCAATTAATCAAAAAATGAAAACGGTTAAATTTTTCGCTGCGGCTCTGGCTGCCACCATGTTGTTCGTAAACGCTGGTAAAAAGCCTACGCCTGTTAAAGTGGATACGGCGAAATCATCAGTAATCTGGTTAGGTAAGAAAGTAACGGGTGAGCACACCGGAACCATTGCCCTGAAAGACGGTCAACTGTTGCTCGACGGTGGTAAACTGGTTGGCGGTAACTTCACGATGGATATGAGTACGCTGAAAGTAACCGACGTGAAAGACGAAAAAATGAACACCAAACTGAAAACTCACCTCGAAGGTGAAGATTTCTTTGGTGTAGCCAATCACCCGACGTCAACGATGAAAATTACCAAAGTAACGCCTAAAGGTGGTAACAACTACGATGTAACCGGCGATCTGACGATCAAAGGAAAAACCAACGCAGTAACGTTCCCCGCTACGGTTGATCCTAAAACGGGTACGGGTACGGCTAAAATCAAAATTGACCGTTCGAAATACGACATCCGTTACGGTTCAAAAAGCTTCTTCGATAACCTCGGAGACAAAGCCATCAACGATGATTTTGAACTGGACGTAAACCTGGCTACGACGAAATAATTCGTACCCAGCGTTAGTATAAAAAAGGCCCGGAAATTCAATTCCGGGCCTTTTTTTATGGTAGACCTTCCTACATCTCGTATAGCTCAATCGGCAGATTGTCGGGATCGGCGAAAAACGTAAATCGTCGCTGGGTCCATTCATCGGTACGGATGGGTTCCGTTTCCACCCCGTGCGTACGGAGGGAAGCAATGGCCGCGTCCAAATCGGTTACCGCAAAAGCCAAGTGGCGTAAACCCTGAGCTTCGGGTCGGCTGGGCCGGGCGGGTGGATTGGGAAACGAGAACAGTTCAATCTGGTAGTGACCCTTCACGGCCAGATCCAGTTTGTACGAATCGCGTTCGGCCCGGTACACTTCCCGAACCACTTCCAGTCCAAGCACCTGCGTATAGAAGTGTTTGGAACGCTCGTAATCCGAGCAGATAATTGCGATATGGTGAATGGCTTCTAGCATACGATTACTGCTGACTCTTTTTCATACGACGTACCAACTGGTTGGAGTACAAAAACTCCTGCAGTTCCGGCACGTCGGTATCCAGAATATTGTCTTTCGTTCCTTCCCAAAGTTTATGCCCCTGGTGTAAGAACAGAATATCCTCGCCAATGCCCAGTACCGAGTTCATATCATGCGTAATGACCATGGTAGTGATCTGATACTCATCGGTAATTTCCTGAATCAGCTCATCGATCTTTACACTCGTCAGCGGGTCCAGACCTGAGTTGGGTTCATCACAAAACAGGTACTTTGGATTCATCACAATGGCCCGGGCAATGCCGACGCGTTTTTTCATCCCACCCGAAACCTCGGAAGGCATCCGCTGGGCGGCTTTTTCCAGCCCCACGCGTTGAAGGCAAAACTGAGCCCGATCCATCTTTTCTTCTTCCGATTGATCGGTAAGCATATCGAGCGGAAACTTTACGTTTTCGAGTACCGTCTTCGAGTCAAAAAGAGCACTACCCTGAAACAGTACGCCCATCTCCCGGCGGATGTCGCGTTTGGTGTCCTTATCGCCCGACCAGAAATCGCGGCCATTGTACAGGACATTGCCGCCTTCGGGTTTGATCAGCCCTACGATACATTTCAGTAAAACGGACTTTCCCGTACCCGAACCACCGATGATGAGACTGCAATTGCCGGGTTTGAACGTACCCGAAATGCCATCGAGTACGACGCGTCCGTTAAATTCTTTCCTGATATTTTGTATTTCAATCATTGTAAACAAGGCATCTAAAAATCAGTCGATTCATGCAGGTCTCACGCTTATAACAGCAACTGAGCCAGCAGGTAATCCGCTACTAATACAGCAATACAACTATTGGTAACGGCCGTAGTGCTGGCTTTCCCTACTTCGAGGGCTCCGCCTTCGGTATAATAACCTCGGAAAGCGGAGATAGAAGTGATCAGAAAGGCAAATACGACGGTTTTAATTAGGGCGAACGGTACGTTGAAAGGAATAAAGTCAGCCCGGATTCCGTACACGTAATCCTCGGGCGTAATGGCCCCCGACAACGTACCCGCGACATAGCCACCCCAGATGGAGAGAAATCCGGCAATTGTAATAAGCATCGGGAATACCAGAACGGCAGCAATGATTTTGGGCAGAACCAGGTACGAGGCGGAATTGAGGCCCATCACTTCCAAGGCATCAATCTGTTCCGAAATACGCATGGTACCCAAACCGCTGGCGATGTTGGAACCCACTTTTCCGGCCAGCACGATACAGGTAATCGTAGGAGCCAGCTCCAGCAGCGTCATATCCCGCACGATCAGCGAAATTACGTAGTCGGGAATGAAGGGGCTTACCAGGTTATAGGCCGTTTGTACGCAGGTTACGGCTCCGATAAAGGTAGAAACGATGGAGACAATAAAGATGGAATCAATGCCGAGTGCTACGGCTTCTTCCAGGATCTGTTTTGCGTACACGCTCACTTTTTCGCGACGTGTAAACAGGGTTCCCAGAAAGATAAAATAACGACCCACACGGGTAAGTAAATTCATGGCTTAATCAGTTTACAGTTGTCGGTTTTCAGTTGGAAGACAAATCCATTTACATACGTATCGGCTTTCAGTAAAACTCACGCAGGCGTAAGCTGTTTTGCTAGGACGATACAAAGGCGTGAAAAGTACCCGTAATAACGGGTTTCTTCACCTGTTAATAGGACAGTTAAAAAAACAATCCCACTCCGAAACGAACACTTAGCGTACCTGCCGTTTGTGAAAATGCCGGACGGGCCGAGGCGAGCGTTACGGGCCCGAGCGTAGCCGTTACGGGAATATCATCAAACGACGGACGGGCTCGTAAGCCGTCAATGTCCGTAAAAATTCGGAACGTTTCGGATAGCTTATAAGCGACACTCGCTCCGGCTCCGTACATAAATGCGGTGGCCTCCCGGGCTTCACTCGATACCGTAAGGGGAGACGCAACTCCGGTCATGGGCGTTTCCAGTGGATTGATGGCCTCTCCCTGCCCCGTAATGGAAGGGAAACGCAAATGCATGATCCCCGCATTCAACCGCAAATCGATCCGAATTCGTTCGCCTACTTCAAAGGTGTAATAAGGAGACAGGTAGCCCGTATAAAATTCAAACTTTTTCGCAGAAGCATTAATCGATTTGACCAGGGGAATGTAGGCCGCGGGTAAATACTTGTCTTTCAGGTACTGCGTCATTTCTTCGTTTTTCACGGCATGCGTCCAGGCCGAAGCCGTCAGTGCCACTCCGAAATGTCGACTAAAATCATGGGCCACGGTCAAACCCAGGTGAGGACCGATTTTTAGAAGCTTGGCCAGGTCCTGCGTTTCAGAATCTTCAAATTTTCCGTACGGAAAACTCGGTCCAATACCGACTTTTACAATCAGTTTCGACTGAGCATAGAGCGAAGAAAAGGCTGTCAGGAAACCCAGCAGGAGGAGGTACTTTCGCATCGCAACAGGGATTTTTTTACGAATTAAGCACTTCTATGATCGATCTGTACGCGAATCCAGTACGGATCTTTCCGGTGGGTTCCATTATTTACTAAACAAAATACTGATAATGAGTGATTTATTGAATAGTGAACTGATTAAAACAAAAGATGTTCCCCTGGCGGGAAAACCGTTGGTTATCGTAACCGGAGCCACCAAGGGTATTGGCAAGGCCATCTTACGCCGATTCGTAAAAGGAGGGTTCGACGCCATTACCGTCGCCCGCAACACGGCAGATCTGGAGAAGCTCAAGCAAGAGACGGAACAGGAGTTTGAAGGCCGGCAGGTACACATTTACACGGCTGACCTGGGTGAACGCGAACAGATTGAAGCCTTTGCCGCTTTCGTTAAGGCTCAGCAGCGATCCATCGAAATGCTGGTGAACAATACCGGATTGTTTCTACCCGGCCAGATCTACAACGAAGAGGAGGGTACCTTCGAAACGATGATCAACGTCAACGTAGGTTCGGCGTATCACCTGACCCGGGCCTTGCTACCCGCCATGATGGAGCGGCAACGGGGCTACATTGTGAATGTATGTTCGACGGCCAGTATCAAAGCCTATCCCAACGGGGGTTCGTACTGCATTGCGAAGCACGCCTTACTGGGACTGACGCGGGAATTACGCGAAGAACTCAAAACCAAGGGAATCAAAGTAACGGCCATTCTGCCGGGTGCCACCTATACCGAAAGCTGGGCGGGTAGCGATTTACCCGAAAGCCGCTTTATGCAGGTAGACGACATGGCTGAACTGCTTTGGACCAGTTACCATCTATCTCCTTCGGCTGTGGTGGAAGAACTACTGGTACGCCCACAATTGGGAGATTTGTAACCGATCCCGTAATTTGATAGCCAGTCGGTTAATTTCTACTATTTTATTTGGTTAAGGGTCGAAAGTAAGGAACTCTATACAACTTATTAAAAAATCTTATTAAATAAAGGAAGAGAACCCTTATTTTCGCCGTAGTTTTCTGCAATTGATTTACCAAACCTGTTACCAACATTCATGGCCGATAACCAGTACCTAGGCATAGACGTGGGTGGAACGAATGTCAAAATGGGCATCGTAGACGCTACCACGGGTAAAATTTCAAATTTTTACAGCCACGATACGCTTAGTTGGCGGCAATCCGGTCACTTTGAAGAACGACTGGGCGATGCCATCTCTCTGCAACTGCTCGATAATCCTACGCTTACGAAAGTAGGAATTGGTCTGCCGGGAATGATCAACAGCAAGCGTACCGTACCCCTTGAAATTACGGCCATTCCGGAGTTAAATAATGTAAAGCTGGTAGAGTACCTGTCCAATCGGTTTGCTGGCGTTTCCTTCTATCTGGAAAATGACGCCAACGCTGCGGCTTTGGGCGAATTCTATTTCGGCGAAGAAAAGATCGACGAAAACTATATTTTTATTACCCTGGGAACGGGCGTAGGCGGTGCCGCCATCCTGAATCGCCGGGTATTTACGGGCGGAAACGGAAATGCCATGGAGCCCGGCCATATTCCTTCCGTAGAAGGAAAAGTACTGGAGCGGAACATTGGTAAAAATGAATTGCTGAACCTCGCTACGAAAATGCGTTCCGAGTATAGCGGAACGACGCAATTACCCGGCGATGGTACGATCTCAACAACGGGTCTGGTAGCAGCCGCTGCGGCGGACGACGTTCTGGCTCTACAAATCTTTGAGCGGGTGGGTGAAATTCTGGGCGACGGTCTGGCCTCGCTGGTACGGATTCTGGACATCAACCTGATCCTGATTGGTGGTGGTCTGTCGGCTTCCTTTGATTTCATTATGCCAGCCGTATTCAAGAAATTAAACTACTGGCTGACGCCCTATAACCTGGATACGCTGGAAATCAAACGGGCTACGCTCGGTAATGATGCTGGTTTGCTGGGAGCTGCTTCTCTATGCTTTGAAGTACAGGATGGCGTAGGTGCGGAAGGTTAAGCATCACTAGTATATCCCTTTTAAAAGCCCCGCTTCTCGAACGAAACGGGGCTTTTTATCGTTCTATCCGTACGAGAAAGTCATTCCGTTCATCGTCTTTCCAAGAAAGAATTGAAAAAATACTAGGACATCGTCCGGCGTATTGTTTTTTTAGAGGATTAATTTGAACAGAATGAAGCGTATCGTTTTTGCATGGCTGATCTTGTGGTCGTTTTCTTCCCTGGCCCAGGCCCCAGCTAGTAATGTGAATACGGCCAAGCCCTGGGCGTATTGGTGGTGGATGGGCAGTGCAGTAACAGAAGAGGGCATTCGGAAAAATTTACAGGATTACGCCAAAGCTGGTCTGGGGGGACTGCATATCATTCCCATCTACGGCGTTAAAGGCTATGAGCAGCAATTTCTTCCCTTTCTGAGTCCCGAGTGGAACAAAGCCTTCACCTTCACCCTGCAAGAAGCCCAGAAGTTAGGACTGGGCATTGATTTATCGCTGGGTACGGGCTGGCCCTACGGAGGTCCCTGGGTATCTGCCCGTGATGGAGCTCAGAAATTCAGTATTCAGGGCGATTCCCTGTTGGTATCACCCACGAAGCAGCAGGTCAAACGGGCTGCACCGGGGGGCGAAGGGCTAGTGATGAATCCGTTCGATGAAACGGCCGTACGAAATTACCTGAAGCATTTCGACGCGAATCTGCCCAAAGGCAATACGGTTCGTTCCTTTTACAATGATTCCTACGAAGTGTACGGAGCCAACTGGACGAACGATTTTCTGGCCGAATTCAAACGTCGTCGGGGGTATAATCTCAAACCAGCGGTTCTTACTAAAACGACGAATTTAACGGAAGACGAACGCCGCATCTGGGCCGATTACCATACAACGCTGTCGGAATTACTGCGGGACCGCTTCACTCGCATGTGGACGGGCTGGTCGCAGCAACAGGGCAAAATCACCCGTGATCAGGCCCATGGCTCGCCGGGCAATCTGCTGGATTTGTACGCCCTGACGGATATTCCTGAAACCGAGTATTTTGGCAGTAAACAATATGCCATTCCGAACTACCGCCTCGATCCGGATTATGATTCTACCCGCTACGGCGTGCCGGGCGTACTGACCATGCAATTTGCGTCTTCGGCGGCTCACCTGACGGGCAAGCCGCTCGTATCTTCGGAGACCTCTACCTGGCTGGCGGAGCATTTTCGGGTATCGCTTTCCCAGATCAAGCCCATTGTGGATGAATTGTTTACGGGTGGCGTCAATCACATTTTCTACCATGGCATTCCGTATTCACCTCCGGAAGAAAAATGGCCGGGCTGGCTATTTTACGCGTCCACGAACTACAATCAGCAAAGTCACTTCTGGAAAGACTTACCCGAACTCAACCAGTACATCGAACAGTGTCAGCAACGCTTACAAACGGCTCGTCCGGATGCCAGCGTGTTGCTGTACTTTCCGGTACAGGACATTTGGCACGGCGTAGCGGCAGGCGAAGCTCCCTTTTTATTTGACGTACACGCCAATGCTCGCCGCTGGTTGCACGATACGCCCTTTGGAGCAACCGCTCAGCAGCTTCGCAATCATGGGTATCAGACTGATTTTGTTTCGGATAGTCTCTTACAGGGTTTCTCAGTAAAAGCAGGAAACCTGGTTTCGGCGGCAGGTACAACGTATCCGGTATTGCTGATTCCTAAAACGCAGTATGTCCCGCTGGAAACGTTGAAAAAGATTCAGCAATTGGTACAGCAGGGAGCCAACGTAGTCTTCGCCGAAGCCCCGGGTCGGGTGAGTGGCTATAAGGACTGGAAAAAGCGGCAACAGCAACTAGAGCCTATTCGCAAATCGCTGGCAACGCTGGTAAAGAAAGATTACCCGTCTGAACTCAGGCGTTTGAAGATTCGGCAGGAAACAATGGCCGAGCAGGGGCTTTCCTTCTTACGGAAAACCAATGCGGAAGGAACCTTATACTTCGTAACCAATCTGGGTAATCAGTTTCACCGGGGAACGGTGCGACTTGGCAGTTGGGCTCGCTCGGTACAGGTAACCGATCCTTTGCATAAACGGCAGGGGTACGTACCCGTACAAGCTCAGGCGGATAGTACGTCGGACATTGAACTGGCTCTGGAACCGGGCGAATCGGTATTCCTCCAGACGTACGCGTCCATGCGGAAAGGGGCTCCCTGGCCGGAGTATCCCGCCGTAAAGGATACGCTCAAACTAACCGGAATCTGGCAGATTGACTTTCAGGAAGGACAGCCCGAACTACCCATGCCATTGGCTACGTCGCGACTGGTTTCCTGGACGGAACTGGATCACGCGGAGAGTCAGAATTTTAGTGGAACGGGTCGGTATACACTACGATTCAAACGCCCGGAAAGCTGGAAGACCGATCAACCGATCCTTTTAGATTTAGGCTTGGTACGCGAGACAGCGGACGTTCGGTTAAACGAGGTATCCTTGGGTAAACTCTGGAGTTTACCCTACCGAATCCAGCTTCCGGCCAATGTCTTACAAGAGGAGAATACACTGGAAATTGACGTAACCAATAGCTCAGCCAACCGAATCCGTAAGCTGGATGAGGACAAGTTTCCCTGGCGTAAGTTCTACGATATCAACTTTGTGAGCATTCAATATAAACCGTTTGACGCTTCCAAATGGGAGCCGGAACCTTCGGGGTTGCTAGGACCAGTAGTGTTGTTGAAATGAGGAAATTGGGGGCGAATTAAAATCCGACCATTACAAGATGGTTCGAGCCTGCGGCTCTTGCTGATGGTATTTGGGAACGTACAGAGCCGTAGGCTCGGCTATTTACTAGGGACGGATTTCAATCCGTCCCTAACTATTTACCAAACAAATCATCCGCATCAAATTTTACCGGAAGCAAATCAGCGATGGAATCCATGGCAATAATGCCGCCCTTCGGCTGTAACATCAATAAGCGAATGGGCTGTTTTTGCCGATGCTCATACTCCAACAACGATTGCCGACAGTTACCACAAGGCGATACGGCCTGAAATACGTCGCCCGTGCCGGGACGGGCCAGTACCGCAATGGCTTTAATTTTCTTTTCGGGGTAATTGGCTCCTACGTAAAAGACAGCCGAACGTTCGGCACAGGAACCCGAGGGGAAAGCCGCATTTTCCTGATTACTAGCCGTAAATACAGTACCGTCTTCGAGTAACAAGGCGGCTCCTACGTGAAAATTCGAATAGGGAGCGTAAGATTTATACGTAGCCTGCCGAGCCTGTTCCACCAGTGTTTGTTCATCCAGGGGAAGCTCGGCTTCAGTAGCGTATGAGGTAAGTGGGATCTCTAGTTTCAGCGATTTCATAGATTCTTTTTGTAAGGGAGGGAAGTGTATAACCTTTAAAATGCGGGAAAGGTTTCGATGAGATTAGAATTACAATAGGGGTCTCAGTGGCCGCTGATGTCAGTATTGTAGCGGGTTTGAAAAGAAACAATAGTATGCTTGCATACTATTGTTTCTTTTTTCATCTTTACCTTATAAACCTATTTAATACCTACTGCTATGATTGCTGCCAAATCGACCCTGAAGGGAGGCGAGTTTCTCATTGCCGATACCCCCGCTGAACGTGTATTCATTCCCGAAGAGTTAAGCGAAGAACAACGCATGGTAGCCGCTACCTGCGAAGAATTTCTGAATCGGGAAGTAATGCCGCGTCTGAAAGAACTGGACGAAGCCAAAAGCTACCAACCCATGGTGGACCTTTTGAATAAAGCAGGCGAATTGGGATTACTAGCCACCTCGATTCCTGAAACCTACGGCGGTTTTGGGATGAACTTCAATACCTCCATGCTGGTAACGGACAAGATCGGAGCTTCGGGCGGTTTCGCTGTAGCTCTCTCAGCTCATACCGGCATCGGCACGCTACCGATTCTGTACTACGGGAACGAAGAACAAAAGGCCAAATACCTGCCCAAACTGGCCACGGGCGAGTGGAAAGCCGCCTACTGTCTGACCGAACCCGATAGCGGATCGGACGCCAATTCGGCTAAAACAAAAGCCACCTTAGCTCCCGACGGTACCCATTATCTGCTGAATGGTCAGAAAATGTGGATTACCAACGGCGGTTTCGCGGATATATTCATTGTTTTTGCTAAAATCGATCAGGACAAAAACCTGACAGCCTTTATCGTAGAAAAGGATTTTGGCGGCATCACCATGAACGAACCCGAGCACAAACTCGGAATCAAGTCGTCGGATACCCGGCAGATTTTCTTCAACGATACGCCCGTTCCTCTCGAAAACCAGTTGTATACGCGAGAGGGGGGCTTTAAGATTGCCGTTAATATTCTTAACATTGGACGAATCAAGCTCTCTGCCGCCTGCGTGGGCGGAGCAAAATCAGTATTGGCTCAAGCTGTAACTTACGCTCAAGAGCGACGACAGTTCAATACGGCGATTGCTAACTTCGGTGCCATTCAGTACAAGGTAGGTGAAATGGCTTTGAAGTTATTTGCGGCGGAGTCGGCAACCTACCGGGCGGGTCAGAACATCGACGACGCCATCGAAAGCCTGATCGCTGGTGGTATGCCGGAGTCCGAAGCCAAACTCAAAGGGGTGGAGCAATTCGCCATCGAATGTGCCATTTTAAAAGTGCACGGCTCGGAAGTGCTGGATTATGTGGTGGATGAAGGCGTACAGATCTACGGGGGTATGGGTTACTCAGCGGATGCTCCCATGGAACGGGCGTATCGCGACAGCCGTATCAACCGTATTTTCGAGGGTACCAACGAAATCAATCGATTACTGACGGTCGATATGATTCTAAAGCGGGCGATGAAAGGGCAACTTGATATTATGGCTCCGGCCATGGCCGTGGGTAAGGAAATCATGAGTATCCCGGACTTTGGTACGGATGAAGAAGAAGGCTTGTTTATCAAGGAAAAGAAAGTACTGAAGAACTTGAAAAAAGCCATCTTACTAGCGGCAGGAGCGGCCGTACAGAAATTCATGATGGCCCTCGATAAGGAACAGGAAATCATCATGAATCTGGCGGACATGCTCATTGAGGTATACGCCGCCGAATCGGCCCTGTTGCGGGTAGAAAAATTGATTGGTATGCGGGGCGAAGCCGCCGTATCGGTGCACCGGGACGCCGCTCTGGTATACCTACACGAAGCCGTAGAGAAAGTAGCCTGGGCGGGTCGTCAGGCAATTACGAGTTTTGCCGAAGGCGACGAACTCAATGTGATGCTGATGGGCCTGAAACGATTCACCAAGATTGACCCGATCAATCTGAAGGACGCCCGTCGCCGGGTAGCTCAGGCGACTCTGGAAGCCAATGGGTATCCGTTCAATTAACGGCTCTGATGATTCGAAGCAAAAGAGGCAGCCTGTTTCCGGGCTGCCTCTTTTTATACCGCATGGCTAAGGACTTCATCAAAACGAATGGCAAAGTGCGATTCATGGTAAACGCACTGTCCATCGCGAATCAGCAGTACCTGTGGGGACTCGTGTTCCACATCAAATTCCTGGGCGATGGCATTGGATAGCGGACGGTACCGCAGTAAATCCAAGTAATAGGCCGAAATGCCTTGGGTGTCATCCCACTGCCGTTCGAGACGAGCCTTCGCCGTGGAACTAATGGAGCAGGTAGTGCTATGTTTGTAAATCAATACGGGATGTTCGAAGGATTCCTTTTTAATCGCTTCCAACTGTTCCGCATCCGTTAGTGGTTGCCAGTTCATAATGGTTGTATTGCTTTAATGGATTAATAACCCTGAAAAACGTTTTTTAAGTTCTATTTTTGGTGCGTAAAAGTATCATTCCAGACGTTTTGTATCGCTTTCTATACCAACTTTCGATTTTTTTCATGCAGCTGGGCTTCCGTTTGGCTGCATTTTTTCACCCCAAAGCCCGCTTGTGGGTGGAGGGGCGGCAACGCCTGTGGATGCAACTGGAAAACTACCAAGCTGTACCGCGTACGGCCTGGTTTCACTGTGCATCCGTGGGAGAATTTGAACAGGCCCGCCCCGTACTCGAAGCCTTTCGGAAGGAAAATCCAGATTGGAAGATTGTATTGACCTTTTTTTCTCCTTCGGGTTACGAACTGCGAAAGAACTATGAGCAGGCCGACTGGGTAGATTACTTGCCGTTGGATACACCCAGACAAGCCCGACGGTTTGTGGAGGCCATCCAGCCGGAAATGGCGTTTTGGGTAAAGTACGAATTCTGGTATTACCATTTGACTGAACTTAAAAAGCGGAACATTCCCGTGGTAATTTTCTCGGCGATTTTTCGACCGGAGCAGACATTTTTTAAATCATATGGTGGTTTTTACCGCGAAATACTACATTGTTTTTCGCACCTGTTTGTCCAGAATCAGGAATCCGTGGAACTGCTTAACCGTATTGGTATTACGAACGTAAGTCGGGCGGGGGATACGCGGTTTGACCGGGTGATTGAAATTGCCCAGCAGGCCAAACGTTTTCCAATCGTCGAGCAGTTTTCTGGAGCCAATCGCGTGTTCATGGGCGGATCGATCTGGCCAGAAGATTGGAATGTAATCCGTACCTATATACAGACAAAAGGTACCGCAACGAAGCTTAAGTGGATTCTGGCTCCGCACGAAATTGACATCCAGCAAATCGAACGCTGGGCTACGGAAGTACCGCTTCGTTCCATCCGGTATTCACAGGCAACCGAAGAGAGTATAGCCAGTGCCGACATGCTCTGGATCGATAATGTGGGAATGCTGGCAAGCCTGTATCGGTACGGGCAATTTGCTTTTATCGGGGGGGCTTACAAAGGTGGACTGCATAATATCGTCGAGGCGGCCGTATGGGGTATGCCTGTTTTTTTCGGGAATAAGAAATACCGCAAATTCCAGGAAGCTCACGATTTGCTGGCTTTGGGTTCAGCCCACGCCGTAGCCGATGGTACGGAATTTAGTCAGGTATTGGACGGATTGCTACAGTCGCCGGAAACGTACCAGCGGGAAGCCGAAACGAGTCGGAACTATGTGTATACGAATCAGGGGGCAACGCAACAAATCATGGATTGGGTACGAAACCGGCGATGAGCGATACCGAACAAGACCTTAGAAAAGACGAAAGTCTACGAAACACGACATGTCACAACAAGGATTAGTCATACGATCGACGGGTTCCTGGTACGATGTCCGGGATGAGGAAGGACACATCTGGCAGGCTCGTTTGAAAGGAAAATTTAAAATTAAAGGGCTGAAAACGTCTAATCCACTGGCCGTGGGTGACCGCGTGACGATGGACATAGAAAACGAAAACGAAAACACAGCCATCATTACGCACATCGAAGACCGGGAAAATTACATTGCCCGAGCTTCAGTACACAAGACCAGTCAGGCCCATTTGCTGGCGGCGAATCTCGATCAGGCCGTACTCATTGTTACGCTTGATTTTCCGCGTACGTCGCTGGGCTTCATTGACCGCTTCCTGGTCTCGGCAGAATCATTCCGGATTCCCGTAGTCATTGTTTTTAACAAACAGGACATTTTCGATGAAGAAGGGCGGGAGCAACACCAGCCCATTATGGATATGTACGCGGAGTTAGGTTACGGCACCCTGCGAACTTCGGCTCTGACGGGCGAGGGAATGGATGAACTGCGGGCCTCTTTAAAAGGGAAAGTATCGCTCGTATCCGGGCATTCGGGTGTGGGTAAGTCGACGCTGGTCAATACCATTGCTCCTGATCTGGATTTGCGAACCAGCGAAGTGTCTACTTTTGCCAACAAAGGGGTGCATACCACCACATTCGCGGAAATGTTTGAACTCGAACCGGGTACCTTTATTATTGATACCCCGGGCATTAAGGAGTTAGGATTGATTGATATGGAACCTGCCGAAATCAGTCATTATTTTCCCGAAATGCGAGAGCTGCTGAACGAATGCCGGTACCACAATTGTCTCCACCTGAATGAACCCGCCTGTGCCGTACGCGATGCGGTAGAGGAGGGGACCATTGCCATGAGTCGCTATCACAGTTACCTGGGTATGTTGCAGGGGGACGATAATCGACGGTAGAAACTTGGTTGTTAGTTTGTAGTTGTTTGTTATTAAGGCAATTTGAACGTATTCCAAAGCTTCAGCAGTTTCAACTTTTACCCATTACAGAAAGCATCCCCGTTATCAATCACGGAATATAGAAAACCATACACTGAAAACCAATTGTCATGCAGCCTTCTACACCCAATCCAATGACCCGTTTTTTCGGGGCGTTTTTTACCATTTTAGGCACTTTCATTATCCTTTTTGCCTGCGTAGCGTTTCTGAATGATGGCAAACCCACGTTGGGTTGGAAAATCACCCAATGGGAGTCCGTGGTGCCTTTTCTGGTCGGAACCGTCTTCCTGATTACGGGTGTGAACATGATGCGAAATTAACGGATCGGGCATTTTCAGAAATAGTTGACGAATTGACATCCGTTCAGGAATGGTGTCTTAAAAAAGTTTAACGCTTTGCGGAACAATCTTTTCAAGTATTGTATTGGAATTATGCAACGTAAATGCGTTACTTTTGCTTATTCTATCCGATAAATTCAATTTCTGAATACCAATATGAAGCTTCATCCCGTCGACGTAGTCGAGAATATTTCCGGCGAAGCCTTTCGCGAAAATTACCTGAAGCCCCATCGCCCTGTTATTTTAAAAGGGGTTGCCGATAAATGGCCCGCTTTTGAAAAGTGGCGTCTGGATTACTTCAAGACTTTAGCGGGTAACATCGAAGTGCCCCTGTACGATAATTCCAAACCCACGCCGAACTCCAAGCTCAACCAGCCGGACAAGGTGATGAAGTTTGGCGAGTATCTGGATCTGATTGCATCCGGGCCCGTTGATTTACGGATGTTTCTCTTCAACATCTTCGATCACATCCCCGATCTGTGTAATGATTTCAGTTTCCCCGAGCACCTGATGAAGGGCTTCCTGAAGAAATATCCGATGATGTTTTTCGGTGGAGCGGGCTCAATTGTATATCTGCACTACGATATGGATTTATCGAACGTATTCCTGACGCAGTTTCACGGCAAAAAACGCGTGATTCTCTTTGATCAGAAATACTCGAAGCACCTATATCGCATGCCATACGGAATTCTGAGCTACGTGGATCCTGAGAATCCGGATTACGAAAAGCATCCGGCCATGCAGTATCTGGAAGGATACGACTGCGTGATGGAACACGGCGATATGTTATACATTCCTTCGGGCGTTTGGCACTACATGAACTACCTGGAAGGTGGATACGCACTGGCGGTACGGGCTTTCGATCCGTCAATTTCCACGCGGGCGGAAGGTATCTTCAATATCACGGCGATGCGTACCTTCGACGATTTAATGAAGAAAAACTTTGGCAAACGCTGGTGGAATTACAAGAGCCGCAAAGCCGAAGAATACGCCAATGAAGTGGTTATTTCCAAAGGCGGCAAAGGTCGTATTCTGGAAACTGTATAATCTTAGTTTAATAGTCGAGTACGCAAGCAAGCCGATGATTCATAGATCATCGGCTTGCTTGTTTTGTTATAAGATCGTTTACTTGAGTCGCCTTGCCTTAATCAGACCGGGTTTCGTCCTTCTTACTAGCTGTTCGGTAGCCCGTGAGCCTTCCAGGCTGGACCTCTCCGTAACTGCCTAGCTTAGCTCAAGGCCACCACATTCCCCGCGAGACAGGTTACTCCGTTGCTCACGGGCGGGAGAGGTTTTCATATTCTGGCATTTATTAGTTGTTGGTTAATGGTTCACAGTTGTTAACTAAAGTCGAATACCTTCATGGACGACATAAACCTAGGCCCCGTCCTATCGCGAAAAGCCGCCTACTTCATCCGCAATGCGGTGGCCCATAGCAGGATGAAGTCAGCGGTGTTCGCGATAGGGACTAAAAGACCAGCCGTCTCAATGGGACGAGATGCCTACTTAGTAAACTAGTGGATAAAATAACCGATCATTTAAGTAAAACAAACCATCATTTCCTTATCGCTTCAATAAACCCAACCCCACACTACAATTCAGGCATTTTCTGGGTTGACAGTAGTTTTGCAGCCATTCCAGGGCTCCTTGCGAGTCGGCGGCGTTCTGGCATTTTAGATCGTATGATTTCCAGGTTTTGGTAATCGCATTCTGCTCGGCTGGAAGCTGTTCCAGGAGTTCGATGGCCCGATCGGTGTAACGGGCTTCGTCTTTGTGATGGCCGTAGGCGACCAGTAGCGGTACCACGGCATTAATCAAAATCCGATGGGCCGTTTCCTGTCCCAGCTGGGTAACGCCGTGTTCCGTGGGTTTGTGAAACGTGTAATGCTGTTGCCAGTATTCCGAAGGGCTAACCTGTAACTTTTTTATAATCTCGGTAGCCGCTTCCTCATGAATAAAAAAGGAAAAAAGCGACAGCAGCTGCGTGACGATTGGAGCGAGCTGGGCGATCCGTACCGTCGGAAAACTGGCCGGACGTAGCCGCAGAAACTTCCAGACCTGCGTGGGCAAAGGCTGTAATTCGTACTTCTTGAGAAGAAAATCGGCCTCTTTCTGAATTTGTAAGGTATACGCGTCCTGTGGGGTAGTGGGGATCAGTCCCGAACAGCCAAACAACAAGGCCTCAACCTGAAAGGGTTGACTGCGGTGCTTTTGCAAAAGCCGGAGGGGAACCGTACGGGCGAGCCATTCCAGCGGCTCGGCATTGAGCGGTGAACCCAGCGACCGGGCCAAGATTTGCCAGGTCGTTTCTTCCCAGTTACTTTGGGACTGTTCCCATAGCTGCCTTACCTTTTCGGCTTTTGTTGACAACCGCTGAATGAGTGTGCGGTCGAGCATGGATCGTTTGTGCAGTTCAAAAGCCGTTAAAAACTGGTTCGAACAGGCCAGGGCTTCCTGCGAAAGAACCAGCGTTTGATACCGATCAAGCCAGGCCGGGTCCGTGCGGTTTTGTAAACACAGGGTAGGCACTTCTGTACCATCGGTTCGGTATACGGGAGCATCGTGGATCCAGACTACGTGTAAAATGACATTTTCGTAAGCAGCATCCGTTTCGTGCGTGTGGCGAAACCAGTCGGAAGAACGCGTGTGAATTTCAACGGTACCGACCCACTCCAACGTACTGATGCGAATACGGGCCTGCTGAAAATCCGGTCCGGCATCCTGATGAGCTTTTCCTGGACTAATCACCTGTACCGAATCGCCCGTCTCGGTTTGCAAAGCAGTCGCGTCAAATTGCTGGAACTTCCACAAATAATGAATAAAATCTTCCGTCATAGCCAATCAACAGGATTTGACGTAAAGTAGGAGGACTGTTGGTGAAGATGCCGAACCGGATACTAAGTAGTGCTACTACGTTTAGTTTCCACCCAAAATCTGAACCGCTGTAAGGGGCAACGCAGCAGAGAAAGTCTATTTTTAGGGAATTGATTGATTCCCTAAAAACGAATTCACATGTACACCCCTGAATTCGGACCATGCTTGTATGAAACCTTATTTGCTCCTTTTCCTGCTGAGTTCATTACTGAGCACCGCCCAAGTAGTACCCCGTAATCTTCTTCAGAAAAACTATCCACTCGAAACGGTACAGCACCTACTCATCCCGCTGGATCAGTGGACGCCGTATCCGAAAACGCCCGAAGCCTGGCAAAAAGCAATTACCGACAGTGTACGGAGCGGTCTGATTCAACGGGGAGAAGTGGCCGTGGCAAAACCGCTGTTGCCCCTAACTGCCACGCTGACGCTGGAGTACGTCCGAACTGCCAACCGTACCCATTATGAGGAAATCACCTTTAATCGCCGGCACGATCTGCTGGACCTGACAATGGCGGAAGCCGTGGAAGGAAAAGATCGTTTTACGGATGCCATCGTAAACATGGTCTGGGCTATTTGCGAGGAAAGCTACTGGGGCATTCCGGCTCACATTGGTACGCAAAAGGCCGGCAGTGGGCTGCCCGACGTAGAGGAGCGAACAGTCGATCTGTTTGCTGCCGAAACGGCCGCCGTACTCGCTCTGACGGATTACCTGGTTGGCGGCCAGCTGGATAAAGTATCGCCCTTGATTCGTAAACGCATCTACCACGAGACCAACATTCGTCTGTTCGAACCCATTCAGGTACCCAATCGCTACGGGTATTTGCGAAAGGATGTAAAGGCGAACAACTGGAATTCCTGGATTATGTCGAACTGGATGACGGCTACCCTGTTTCTGGAACGCAACGAACAACGCCGGGCTCAGATGCTGCACGCCGCCATGTCGGGACTGGATTTATACCTGAACGGATTGGGTGAAGACGGCGGTACCGACGAAGGACCCATGTACTGGTTTGCCGCCGGGGGCTGCGTCTTCGATGCACTAGAAACGCTAGAAAGTGCGTCGGGCGGTAAAATCAACATCTATGAGCAACCGATCATTCGGAATATGGCTTCCTATGTTTATAAAATGCACATTGCTAATGCCTACTTCGTCGATTTCGCCGATGCCGATCCGATGTTACGGCCCGATGGTCTGATGCTGTACCGATTTGGAGAAAAAATCAAGGATGATACGCTGAAGCAGTTTGGGGCCTGGGGCTTCCGTACGTTCGGAATCACGCGGGTCATCAACAGTTTTCAGCGGCAACGGCAGGTCTGGAATGTGTTGACGGTGAAAGCAATACAGGAAATTCCTAACGCTCCGTTTACGAACGTTCCTGAAGTCTGGTTTCCGGATGTGCAGGTGATGGCAGCTCGTTCCAAAACGCTCTTTGTAGCGACCCACGCGGGACACAATGCCGAAAGCCATAACCACAACGACGTCGGAGATTTCATTGTGTACGCTAAAGGCGAGCCCGTCATCATTGATGCCGGACGCGGTACTTATACGGCCAATACCTTCTCAGGACGTCGGTACAAGCTTTGGTTTACGCAGTCCCAGTACCACAATTTGCCCATCATCAATGGATACGGACAAAAAGACGGTCTGGCCTACACGGCTAAAAATGTAGCGTACCGAAAAAACGAGGCTTCCCTGAAAATGGATCTGGCGGCGGCGTACCCCAAAGAAGCAGGCTTGCGAAACTGGTGGCGAACGGTACAGCTCAATCGGAAAAAGGAAACCGTAGAAATTCGCGAAGAATATCAGCTCGAAAAAACACCCGAAAATCTAACGCAGGTATTCCTGACGCTCAGTAAGGTCCAAACCGAAACACCCGGTACGGTAACGTTTGAAGGACCAAATCATCCTTCGGTCAAACTCAGTTACGACGCCAAACGCTGGAAAGTTCGTACGGAACCCGTATCCCTCGGTACGCCGGACGACGAAGCGTTTAAGACCAGCTGGGGGACCGGAAAGACCATTCAACGCGTATTGTTGGAACAAATAACACCTGTTTCCAAGGGCAAACATAGTTTCGTTTTCTCCCTCGTTAACTAAGAAGGAGCCAGTACTTTTCCATAAATCTTTTATTACTTAGACTAAGTAAAAATAAAGATAATGCTTTAGTTTTGTCTCGCTGCGTATCACGTATACCTAATAACGGCGAGATGAAACTAAAGAAATGGATCGGTAAAGGACACTTGTACCTGGGGCTAGCCTCGGGTTTGATTGTATTTGTCCTGAGCGTTACGGGTTGTGTTCTGGCTTTCGAGCAGGAAATCAAAAACCTCACGCAACCCTACCGATTCACCGAAACTCCGGCCCACGCCGAGCTGTTGCCCCCTTCCGTATTGCGTCAGAAAGCTGAGCAGGCTCTACCCGGCAAAGCAGCCGATGGCGTTTTGTACGGTGTGCCGGGTCGCAGTGCCGAAGTGGGCTTCTATAATTTTGACCCGGAATATTACTACGTCGTTTACCTGAATCCTTATACGGGTGAAGTACTGCACGTCTGGAACGAAAACGATGACTTTTTTCACTTCATTCTGCACGGACATTATTACCTCTGGTTACCCGAAAAAATTGGTCAGCCGATTGCCGCTACGGGAACCGCTATTTTCCTGGTGTTGCTCGTCAGTGGACTGGTCCTCTGGTGGCCGAAAAACAAAAGTGCGGCCAAACAGCGGTTCAGTATCAAATGGGATGCGGCCTGGCGGCGGAAAAACTACGATTTACACAACGTATTGGGTTTCTATATCCTGACCATCGGTATGGTATTCGCCATTACGGGTTTGGTGTGGGGATTTGAGTGGTTCTCGAACTCACTATACTGGGCTACGGGGGGAAAGGGATCGCCTGCCTACGTCATTCCTCCTTCGGATACGACAGCGATCCAGACCGCTGCTACGCCCATGCAGATTGTTGATCGTAGCTGGCGGAATCTGATGCAGAAACATCCCGATCAACAGGGGATCAATATTTCGTTTCCGGAGGGCAACGCGACGTCTATTTTCTCGTACGTCAACTTCCGGAATGGCACGTATTACAAAGTCGATTACCACTACTACGATCAGCATACGGGAAAGGAAATTCAGCATACCGGGCCGTATAGCGGCAATTATGCGGATGCTAATCTGGCCAATACCCTTCGCCGGATGAATTATGACCTGCACGTAGGGGCCATCTGGGGTTTACCCGGAAAAATGCTGATGTTCTTTGCGAGTCTGATTTGTGCCACCTTACCCATCACCGGAACGCTGATCTGGTGGGGCCGTCGCAAAAAAGCTCAACATCCGCATACGATGGCCACGCCCAAAGAACGTAGTAAAAACGTACGGCGTCCCGTCGTCGTGCGTAGCAAAGTAGTACGCGAATAAGTACTGGGTAGAGGGGAATGCGGTTATCCCATTTTATCATCTAAGCCTTGCAGGTTACTGATCCAACATCAGTAACCTTTATTTTTTGGGGTTCTACAGATGAGTTTGTGAGTACTGGTGCCGGTTTCCAAACCTGTACCTATCATCTGGCAGTTTCCAACTGCCTTCAATAGATAATCGTTACCCCGTATGAAATGTGAGTAACCACATTTCATACCCAACAAAATTTCGCAACAATTCTATCAAGGGCTGTTTTATTTTGACTAAGTCTTAATAAATTTGAAAAACTAAGTTTAGTGAAGGCTTTTGCCAACGATTCAGTCTTTTCTTCCCTCGTCATTCTTCCGATTAGCCATTGATTATGACTAAAAAATACACGTTCCGGAAACTGATTCATGTCATGCACCTGTGGGTAGGGTTACCCTGTACCTTCGTTTTGTTTGTCATGTGCCTGACGGGTACGATGTACGTATTCAATCGCGAAATCACGCAGTGGGTGGATCAGGAAAAGTTTCACGTTGAGGTTCCGGCTCAAGGTAAAGTACTCCCCCTGACTCAACTCATGGCGGCGGTACAGCGGGAGAACAAAGAACTGCGAATTTCCGGTATACAGGTTCCCGAGCGGGCCGACGAAGCCTGGACCTTCAGCCTCTTGAAAAAAGCCAAACCGGAAGTGAAGCAGGAAACGAAGGGAGCTGAGA
>NZ_JBMDWJ010000108.1:0-8707 GCF_048595215.1 Siphonobacter sp. | reverse complement strand
CGGGTCGTTATAGAATCAAACCGAATACGGGCAATTACGAAGTGATTAAAGCCTTACGTTCGGGCAATCAGGCGGCTGTAAAACTGACCTTTAATAACGTCCGCCTGAAGCAAGATCTGGTTGAAAAAATTGGTAATAAATTTGAGTTTGACTCGACGGAATTCAAGCGGATGCTGAATGATCCAGCCGTTTGCCAGTTCTACGGATTTAAACCCGAAACCATTCTCTGCATGTTTTTGCCTAATACGTACGAAGTGTACTGGAATACGACACCGCAGAAACTGATGGGTCGGATGAAGTCGGAGTATGACAAATTCTGGACGGATGACCGAAAAGCTAAAGCCAAAGCGGTAGGTTTATCTCCCGTAGAAGTGATTACGCTGGCGAGTATCGTGGAAGCAGAAACCAAAAAGAAGGACGAAAAGCCACGCGTGGCGGGTGTGTACCTGAATCGGCTAGCGGTATCGGAGCCGCTGCGGGCTGATCCGACCGTTATTTACGCCATCGGGGATTTTGGAATTAAGCGACTTCTGCACAATCAATTGTTGTACAAGTCTCCGTACAATACTTACATCAATACGGGTTTGCCACCGGGGCCGATCAACCTCCCTGAGCCTTCGTCGATCGATGCCGTACTGAACCGGGAAAAGCACGATTACCTATATTTCTGTGCGAGTCCGAAATTAAATGGCTACCACATTTTTGCGGTTACCTACGAAGAACACCTACGCAATGCCAAACTGTACCAGGAAGCGTTGAACCAGTTAGGAATCAAAAAATAAACCAAGTATCCTACGGGCGGGTGATTCTTCAATGAATGATCCGCCCGTATTTAATTATACAGCGAATGGCTTTTCAGCATGAGCACACGTACCGGGTCTGTTACGCCGATACGGACCAGATGGGGTATATGTATTACGGCAACTACGCCCGGCTTTATGAAATTGGTCGCGTGGAAGCGTTGCGTAGTTTAGGTTTTGCCTATAAGGTTTTGGAAGAGTCGGGTGTGATGATGCCCGTTTATGAGATGAAAACGAGGTATTTAAAACCGGCCCGTTACGACGAACTACTCACCATTCAAACGCGTATTCAGCAGTTACCCGCCGCCCGAATCGTCTTCCATTTTGAGTTGTTTAATGAATCGAACGTTCTTTTAAATACGGGAGAGGTAACACTGGTATTCATCAACCGTGAAACCAACCGACCGATCATGGCCCCTAGTGCCTTGTTGGGTAAACTACAGCCGTACTTTCTCAAAGAATAAGGTAACCAGAAGCCTGTTCACTTTTTTCAACCCACCTCACGTGTGTATTAAGCAACAGCAATGGCGAAATTTTCCCGTAAACATAAGCCCCTTCAACGCGTACAGACCTTTTTAAGAAATGTACGCATCCGGCGAAGAAGCTTTTCTTTGTATCACTTGCTTCGGGTACTCTTTGCCAATGTCCTGCAGTTTGACATTGACCAGCGGGCTACGGCAGTGGCCTATAGTTTTACCCTGGCTCTTTTTCCGGCGATTATTTTTCTGTTTACGCTGATTCCCTATATACCCATTGAAGGTCTCGATGATCAGATTATGACTTTTCTTGCCGATGCCATGCCGCGGGGAATCTACAAAGAAGTATTGCCTACCATTGAAGATATTGTGAGTCGAAAACGGAGCGGCGTACTGTCCTTTGGTTTTGTGTTTGCGATGTTTTCGGCGACCAATGGAATGATTGCTCTGATGCGAGCCTTTAACATCGCTCAGCGGACGCACGATGAACGGGGATTTATTAAAACCCGGCTTATATCCATCTTACTGACCGTGCTGCTGGCAGTCGTACTATTGGTGGCCGTTGGGGTACTCGTTGTTGGACGAATTGTGGTGGATATTTTGGTTGAGCGTCGTTTAATCAATGTTGATTCCACGTATTCATTCGTCGAAGGCATTAGTTACCTGACCGTTTTTGTGGTCTTGTTTATGGCCGTTTCTATTATTTACTACATTGCTCCGGCTTTACATAAACGCTGGCGATTTTTCAATGCGGGTTCGGTTACGGCTTCGCTGTTAATCATTCTGATTACGCAGGGCTTTTCGTACTATCTCTCGAACTTTGCCAGCTACAACCGGCTGTACGGAGCGGTGGGTACGCTGGTGGCTTTGATGATTTGGCTGTATCTGGTAGCTCTGGTACTGATTCTGGGCTTTGAGATAAACCAGAGTCTGGACGATGCTTCCAAGCAGCAAGAAAAAGAATACAAGCAGGAATAGAAAGAATAACTGTTACCATGGGGATGAAGCAGGAGCCCTTAGTTTCGATCATTTGTCTGAGTTACAACCACGAGCGTTTCGTAGCTGAATGCCTGCAATCGGTGTTTGTCCAGACATACCCTGCCCTAGAGTTGATCGTTGTCGATGATTTCAGTAAAGACCGCAGCGTAGCCATTATCGAAAGCCTGTTACGGCCCCAGGACAAGTTTATTCAAAACTGTGATAACCAAGGCGTATGCCAGAGTTTCAATCGTGGGTTGGCTCAGGCGAAAGGTAAATACATTGTAGATTTGGCAGCGGATGATCTACTTTTCCCCGATACGATTGCCAAGCAAGTGGCTTATTTTGAAACGCTTTCGGAGGAATACGGGGCCATTTTTGGCGATGCCGTGCTGATTAGTGAAACGGGAAAGAAACTAGGGACTTGGTATAAACGTAATGCTCAAGGAAAGCGACTACAGCCCGTTCCTTCCGGAGATGTATTTGCGGCCGTATTGGCTGGCACGCCCATTTTGACAGTAACGGCCATGACGCGTCGGTCGGTGTACGAGGCTTTGGACGGTTACGACGAAAGTCTTCTGTATGAAGATTTTGATTTTCTGGTACGAGCGTCCCGCCGCTGGAAATACGGCTTTAACGATGAATGCTGGGTAAAGTATCGGCAGGTGAAAGGTTCGCATTCGAAACAGCAGCAACTTCGACGTACGCAGCAGATGGAATCCACCTGGAAAGTGTGCGAAAAAGCCGCCGTTCTGGTCCAAACGCCAGAGGAAATTACGGCTCTGCTCATTCGGTTGCGAAATGGCCTTCGGCAATGTTTTTTCCTGGAACATTATGCACTGGGAGCTCAGTACGCCGCCCTATACCGAAAATTCAAACCGTTGCCTTCGTCCTTGCAAGCGATTGCCTGGGCTTGTCAATTAAAAATTCCGTTTTATCAGGTGTACCGAACCTATCAGAAATTACGGCGATAAGTACGGAAGCCTTTTATCCCGAATCCATATGCCTGCTGAATTTCTGTCTATTCATCCCATAAACCCCGAGCCCCGTAAAATTGCCCGGGTACTGGAAGTACTTCGCCAGGGTGGCATTGTTATCTACCCCACTGATACCGTGTATGGTATGGGAGGCGATATTCACAATGCCCGTACCATCGAGCGGATTGCTCAGGTCAAAGGGATTAAGCTCGAAAAGAGCGACTTCTCCATCATTTGTAATGACTTGAGTCATATTTCCGATTACGCCAAGGTTTCGGATGTGGCCTTCAAAACGATGAAGAAAGTACTACCGGGTCCGTATACATTTGTACTGACGGCCAATACGCAGCTACCGCGAACGCTGAATCCTCGGAAAAAAACGATTGGTATCCGGATTCCCGATCACGCCATTACTCGGGAAATTGTTAGTCAACTGGGGCATCCTATTGTGACCACTTCCATCAAATCCGACGATGATTTCATGGAGTATCCGACGGACCCTGAAGAAATTTTCCACCAGTTTCAGCACAAGGTTGATCTGGTTATTGATGGTGGTCCGGGTGGACTGATCCCTTCTACGATCCTGGATGCTACGGATAACGATTTCGAAGTGATTCGTCAAGGGTTAGGGGAGTGGGAATAGAGAATAGAAGATTCAACAACAAAAAGGGGACTGAATTCAATTCAGTCCCCTTTTTGTTTAGGCTAAGCCAGTACCATTTCGTCTTCGGTCGGGTGCGTTTCGCGTTTGTGTTTCCAGCGTTTGTGCGACCAGAGCCAGAGTTCGGGTTGTTCTCGTAACATAGTTTCCAGCCAGCGAACGTAATGTTCAGTCAACAGGCCAGGCTCGATCTCTTTGTAGGAAGAAGGCTCGGCAACCAGTTCCAGGTGAAAGCTGTAATGGCCCCGTTTGATTTTTCTGATTTTTCCGAAGAGCACGGGGGTATTGAACTTACGGGCCAATTTTTCGGTACCCGTAAAAAAGTCGGTTTCCTGGTGAAAGAAGGTCGACCAGTAGGCTGAATCGGGATGGTGCGGAGCTTGATCTGCTAAGGTGCCGATGACTCGTGGTTCGTTCTTCCGCGTAATCATATCCCGTAAAATTGTATGCATCGAGACGGGCTTGATGCCAAAACGAGAACGGATTGCCAGCATAAAATGCTCAAAGAATGAGTTCGAAAGCGGCTTATAGATGACGTCGGCCGGAATACCATCGTTCGCAATACTCAGCGAAATCCACTCCCAGTTCATCTGGTGACCTAGCATGACAAATACCGTCTTTTTCTGACCAATAAGATTATGCAGAACCTCGGAATTTTCTAATTTCATTCGACGGGCGATCGACTGCCGTGAGATGGTCAGGGACTTTAGCGTTTCCACCATCAGATCACAGAAGTTACGAAAGAACTTTTTAGCAATAGCCTGTCGTTCAGCCTCTGATTTCTCGGGAAATGCCGCCGCTAAGTTTCCTAATACTACCTGTTTCCGGTAACCGAAAACGTAGTAAATCAGTACAAATAAGAAATCAGAAAACCAATACAGTACGGTGAGGGGTAAGCGAGATATGACTTGGAAAAATACCATTTATGCAATCAATAGATTCAAAAAAATATGCGTATCAACTATCTAACTACAAAAATTAAAAAATAATTTGATACTTGATATTTTTTCCTTTTCTTTAAAAAAGAGATTCTTAAGTACAAATGTCGGAAAGTAAGCGTTTAGTTATAGAATTACAGTATTTACCGGGTTTAGAATTTTGGACGTGTGGAGCATCTTTTGACACGATCCTGCTTGAAAGCCATGAGCATTTTCAAAAGCAGACTTTCCGAAATCGCTGTCAAATTCTGACCAGTCAGGGTATCGATACACTAGTAGTACCCGTGCTTGATGGGAGAAGCCAGCAGAAGACGCTCATTCGAGATATTCGGATTGATTACCGACAACCTTGGGTGAAACGACACTGGGGTGCTATCGAGTCAGCGTATCGGAAAACGCCTTTCTTTGAATACTTCGAGGAACGTTTTAAGCAGGTATACGAACGAAAACCTGACTTTTTGTTCGATCTTAATCTGGATATGCTGACAGTTTGTCGGGATCTGTTACGGTTGAAAGCCAATTTTGACTATACCAGCCAGTATGAGAAAACCTATAGAAATGAAGTTTTTGATGCTAGAGGCCTGATTTCTCCTAAAATAAGTTACCAGAAGCGACCGTTCTATAAACCAATTGCGTACCGACAAAATTTTGGGGAACAGTTTTTTCCTAACCTTAGTATTCTTGATTTATTATTTTGTCAGGGAAATGAAGCCTTGAGCATTCTGAAAGCTTCAACAAACTATACACCCTTTGAGTCTTCGCTGGACGTATAATTCCCGATAATTTTAGTAGAGATTCTGATCCTAAATTGAACAATAGCTGTTCTTCCGGCGTTAGCCGGTTAATAGAAACACGCTAAACCTTAAGTATGGAAGCAAAATTTTCAAACCGCGTGAAGGAAGTCATCTCCCTGAGTAGAGAAGAAGCTCTGCGACTTGGGCATGATTACATCGGGACAGAGCATTTGCTTTTGGGTATGATTCGTGAAGGCGAAGGCGTAGCCGTGGCCCTGTTGAAAAAGTTAAGTATCAACCTCGATGAGTTACGAATGACCATCGAGCAAGCTACCAAGGGTACGGCAACGCACAGCGTTCGGAACATGGCCAATATTCCTTTGACTCGTCAGTCCGAGAAAGTTCTTAAAATGACCCATTTGGAGGCAAAAGTCTTCAAGACCCAGTTGATTGGCACTGAACACGTACTGTTGGCGATCCTTCGGGATGAGGACAACATTGCGACTCAGATACTCCATAAGTTTAACGTTAACTACGAAATCGTTAAGGAAATGCTGGAATATCAATCGAACCCGAATATCAATGCTGGCCCGGATACGGACGACAATGATGAAGACAGCCGCATGTTCGGTTCCAGCCCTCGTAGTGAGTCCGGTAAGCCTGGTGCAGAAAAATCTCGTACGCCTGTACTGGATAATTTTGGCCGTGACCTTACCAAGCTGGCCGAATTAGGCAAACTCGATCCCATTGTGGGTCGTGAGAAAGAGATTGAGCGGGTTGCTCAGATTCTCTCTCGTCGTAAAAAGAATAACCCGATTTTGATCGGTGAACCTGGCGTAGGTAAAACGGCTATTGCTGAAGGTCTGGCCCTTCGAATTGTTCAGAAGAAAGTAAGCCGGGTGTTATTTGGCAAACGCGTTGTGACCCTTGATCTAGCTTCTTTGGTCGCTGGTACTAAATACCGTGGTCAGTTCGAAGAACGGATGAAGGCCGTAATGAACGAGCTGGAAAAATCGCCCGAGGTCATTCTCTTCATTGATGAGATTCACACCATCGTGGGAGCGGGTGGAGCTTCTGGTTCGCTGGACGCCTCTAACATGTTTAAACCCGCTTTGGCTCGCGGTGATATTCAATGCATTGGTGCTACTACGCTGGACGAGTATCGTCAGTACATCGAGAAAGATGGTGCCTTGGCCCGTCGTTTCCAGATGGTAATGGTAGATGCTACGAGCATTGAAGAAACGGTTGAGATTCTTAATAATATCAAAGATAAATACGAGGAACACCACCACGTAAATTACACACCGGAAGCTTTAGAAGCTGCTGTGAAGTTGTCGGAACGTTATATTTCCGATCGTTTCCTGCCCGATAAAGCTATTGATGTATTGGACGAAGTAGGAGCTCGTGTACACATCAATAATATTTCAGTACCCGAAGACATCATTCAACTGGAAGAAGCCGTTGAAGAAGTCAAAAAGCAGAAAAACCAAGTCGTGAAATCGCAGAAATACGAAGAAGCGGCTCAACTGCGGGATCGGGAGAAAAAATTACTCGAACAACTCGACCGGGCCAAACAACGCTGGGAAGAAGATACCAAGACGCGTCGCTACACGGTTACGGAAGATAACGTAGCCGAAGTAGTAGCGATGATGACGGGTATTCCGGTACGCAGCGTTTCGACGGATGAAGGTAAAAAACTGCTGACGCTGGCGGAAGACCTGAAAGGTAAAGTAATTGGTCAGGAATCAGCCATTGAAAAGCTGGCGAAAGCGATTCAGCGTACGCGAGTAGGTTTGAAAGATCCGAAGAAACCAATCGGTTCCTTTATCTTCCTGGGCCCAACGGGTGTAGGTAAGACGGAGCTAGCGAAAGTACTGGCCTCTCATTTATTCGATAAAGAAGATTCGCTCGTTCGGATCGATATGTCGGAGTACATGGAGAAATTCAGCGTAAGCCGTCTGGTAGGAGCTCCTCCAGGATACGTAGGTTACGAAGAAGGCGGTCAGTTGACGGAGAAAATTCGTCGCAAACCCTACTCCGTTGTACTACTTGACGAGATCGAAAAAGCTCACCCGGATGTATTCAACATTCTGCTTCAGGTATTGGATGACGGTATTCTGACGGATGGTTTGGGTCGTCGGGTTGACTTCCGGAATACGATCATTATCATGACTTCGAATATCGGAGCTCGTGATCTGAAAGACTTCGGTACGGGTATCGGTTTCGCCACCAAAACGCGGGTAGAGGGTCAGGATGAAGCTGTGAAAAGCACGATTCAGAATGCCTTGCGTAAAGCGTTCTCACCGGAGTTCCTGAACCGTCTGGATGATGTGATTGTGTTTAACTCACTCGAACGCGAACACCTGCACCGGATCATTGAACTGATGTTAGGCAAACTCTTCGCTCGTATTACCACGCTGGGATACCGCGTTGAGCTGACGGAAGCTGCTAAGGACTTTCTCGCCAAGAAAGGTTACGATCCGCAGTACGGTGCTCGTCCGCTAAACCGGGCCATCCAGCGTTATCTGGAAGATCCCGTAGCGGAAGAAATCCTGAAAGGCGATTTAGCCGAAGGAGATATCCTGCTGGCTGACCACGATGGAACTAGTGAAACACTGACCATTACGGCGAAAAAGCCAGAAACGATTACCGAAGAATAAACGGTAAAGCATACAGAAAGGAGCGGTGAAAGCCGCTCCTTTTTTTTGTTCCATCACTTAGGATAAGGGATCTTGAGCTTAGCAAAAAATTCGGCTTCGGGAATTTCCCGTACCTGACCCGGCTGTAAATCCCCCAGGCTCAGGTCTTCAATGGCTACCCGAATGAGTCGCTGACAATGGTGCCGCACGGCTTTTAGCATCTTCCGGATTTGACGAAATTTTCCCTCCGTCAACGAAATTAGTAACCACGTATGGGGGCGATCGTCAGGATACGACCAGCCACTTTCGAACAGTCCCTCCGGCTTCTCCACAATTTCTACTTCACAGGGTGTCGTTATATAGTGCAAAGCCCCGGAAATCTGAATGGGTACACCCGTTCGCAATTGCTGTAACGTAGCCGGACTAACCTGTTTATAAACCTGTACTAAGTATTGGCGTAGGTGAGGAGTTTGGCTTACAAAGAGCAAGCGGGTCACTTGTTGG
>NZ_JBMDWJ010000107.1:0-35944 GCF_048595215.1 Siphonobacter sp. | reverse complement strand
CCCCCAGATGGCAAATTTCCGGGCTTCCAGAGCGATGAAAAATAGGACGGCATTTCGCTGGGCTGTTTTATGCATTTCCAGTTTGGCGAATACTTCCTTCGCTCGTTCAATGGGGTCCAGGGGTGAAGGTGATTTCTCTTCAATGTGTACCCGAATCTCACCGGAAGTTCGCGTTTCGGCCTGCTTGATGGCCGCAATGATTTCCTGTTGCTGAGCCTCGCTAAGCATATGTGATGGCTGATAAGCTTCGAGGACCAGCGTACGCGTACGCTGGCCCTCAAGCAAATTAGAATTGAACTTTTGGAGCTTTTTCCGTTCCTGGATCGGACTCAAAGTACGCTTTAGCGGGGAAGCCAAACATACCGCTCAGCACATTGGTCGGGAATGAGCGAACCTTCTGGTTATACTGCTTAACGGCGTCGTTGAAATCGTTACGAGATACCTTGATCCGGTTTTCCGTACCTTCGATCTGAGCCTGCAAATCCCGGAAACTATCGCTCGCCCGCAGTTGGGGATAATTTTCAGCAACGGCCAATAATCGGGATAGAGAGCCGTTCAGTTGCGACTGAGCCTCTTGAAAACGCTGAATATTTTCGGGGGTAAGCTGATCGGCGGTGAATTTAATGGACGTAGCATTGGCCCGGGCATTCACTACATCCGTAAGCGTCTTCTGCTCAAAGTTAGCTGCTCCCTTGACCGTGGCAACCAGGTTCGGGATCAGGTCGGCCCGCCGTTGGTAATCGGATTGCACTTTACCCCAGGCGGTGTTCACATTTTCGTCCTGTTGTACTAAACCGTTGTACGAGCAACCGCCCATCAGTACAACTAAAACAATAATAGCAATGGTAGCGATGATTCCGCGTGACATATTCTATGAAAGGTTTTAATTCGGGTTTTGGCTGACTATTTAAAATTGTTGGGCCAAAGCTAGTTTTTTCGGCCATACTTGTATACAATTTTGGGATGAAATGAAAATAGCCGGATCGACGATCCGGCTATTTAGTGATGAACGGAAAGCCAGCGAAGGCTATTTTTCCCACTGCTTGTTCAGAATTTTGGATTTAATGATAAAAAGCGGTCGGCCTTTCGACTGAAAAAAGATCCGCAGTACGTATTCACCGATAATCCCGAGGCCGAACAAATTCAGTCCACCAAAGAAGATGATGGCGAATAGCGTCGCTGGAAAGCCTTGCGGAACGTCCATGCCTAGTACATATTTCTTGATGAGGTTGTAAATGAAATACATCATCGAGAAGGCAATAGCCGTACCGCCCAGTCGGGTAAGAAGCTTGATGGGAAACTCGCTGAAGTTGAAAATCCCGTTGTAGGCTAGTTTAAACAGCAGAGCAAACGAATATTTCGATTCACCCGCTATGCGTTCGTCACGTTCGTATTCTACACCCGTCTGCTTGAAACCTACCCAGGTACGCATACCCCGCAGATACCGACTTTCTTCGGGCATCGCATTCATGACGTCCACAACGCGACGCGAAACCAGAGCGAAATCGCCACTGTCGAGCGGAATGTCGATGTAAGAAATAGAACGTAGAATCCGGTAGAAGGAATGGTACGCTAGCCGCTTGATCCATCCTTCTTTCCGTTTCCGCCGTACGGCGTACACCACGTCGTACCCTTCTTTATAAAGTTTGTAAAAGTCTTCGAGTAATTCAGGAGGATCCTGTAAATCACCATCAATCACCATAATGGCCTCCGTGCCCCGTGCTTCGTTCATACCGGCCGAAAGAGCCAGTTGGTGACCGTGATTACGGGCCAAAAACACACAATGATAACGCGGATCGGACAGAGCCAGAGCCTGCATGAGCGTAGCCGTATTGTCACGGCTACCGTCGTCGATGAGTACCACCTCAATGGTGAGTGGGAGGCGGTCCATCAGCTTATTTAAACGCTCCACCAAGTGAGGGAACGTCTCACTTTCGTTATACAGGGGGGCGACTATCGAAATTTGTGGATTATTCAATGGGAAAGTTGCTAAGAAGGTTGCCGCCAAAATTTACTGACAAAAATAGACTCAAATCGATAATTTATTCAAGGTTGGATACCGTTTTAGCGTCGTACCGTCCTGATACAGAACCTGAAGCTCGTAAACTCCGGGGCGTAGCATGTCTTTCGGAAGCTCTGCCTGCCCTCCTACGCCCTGCCGGAACGGATTGCGGCCCGTATTCGGTAATGGCTGGAACGGAATCAGATACTGTTCGGGGTGTTCCGTCGATTTAACGTGCAGGAGCAACAAGCTGTTACGACCTCTGGGAACGGTAAGCTCCGGTTGGGTAAGCAGGTAATGCGTGGCGGTTTCCTGCGTCTGTAGGGATACAACCTGGCTTTCGGCGGACTGAGCCAGCACCGGATCAAAAAAGTGAATCGGTGGGTTGTAAATTCCCTGTTCGAGTGGCGTCATGAAGTTACGCTGAATATACGGCTCCAGAAACGATCCACGGGTGGCTCCCAGACCGATGCCGGCATGGTACTGGTTGAAGGTAGCCGTTAGCAGGTTCTTCCGTCGGTCTTCGACAATCGGAAAATACGCCAGGTAAAGGCCCGCATAGATCAATACGCTGGCGGGGATGAGCCATTTCGGGGTACGGGCGTAATCGCGTTGCATACTCAGCCAGGCCATGTACGCCACGCAAAGGAAAAGCGTAGGATAAAGCTTGTAGTTACTGATGAGCATGACGTGGTACCCAAAATGCGGTCGTAAGACGGCAATGATGGTGTTGTTAGCCAGTAAAAACAAGGCCGTACTCAACAGGAAATCCTGCACGAAACGGTCCTGATCTGGTACGGACGATACGCCCGTTGTACGGAAGTAACCGAGTAATACCGGCCAGATGTTTTTCCGGAACCACAGGACCGCAATCGTCATCAATCCAACACCGGCCAGGGTCGGAAGGATGTAACGCCAGGGGGCGGAAGCATTCGGGAAAAAGTCAAAAGCCGCTCCCAAGTAGGTGAAGAAGCCCAGCAGGGATAATTGCGGAGCTTCAAGAAACTTACTGAAACTCTTCCCATTGGCCGTCGAGGGATAGTGGTAGTAATACCCGCCAATGGCCAGAGCCATGGCCAGACACCAGATGAGGAGGAAAGAATACCGTTTGCGTAGAACCAGGATAATACCACCCGCAATCCAGACAAACATTCCATTGCTCATCGTGAACGTCGTAATGAAGGCCAGTACCAGGGCTCCGGCAGCCGAAGCGGGCGTCCCTTTGGCCAGTACAAAGAGCGTAGCAAAGGCAAAAAAGAGCAGCGGTTCGTGTTGCAAGCCAGCGTTGGTCAGGAACGTCAGCAGGTAATGCTGCGGCTGAAACATGAAGAGCGTAACCGGCAGAAAATACCACAAGGATAGCCGCATTCGCCGGAAAGCCAGCAAAAACAAAACCCAGATAAATACCTCGGTCAGGTTCGCCAGGGCCTGCATCCAAACGTATTGTAATTCGCCCGTCAGGTAGTAAGTAGCCAGTACGAGTAGCTTGGCCGTAACCATCCGGTGCTCATTATTGGGCAGGAAAAGCCAGTACGCTTTTTCGGACCAGGTAGGAGCTTTCTGAAATTCCAGGAAGAACCCGGAAAGCGATTCGTAATCGTCAAACCAGGCTACGTTCAGTACGTAGGAAAAGAAAAAAATGATAAAAACAGCAAGCGGTAAAGCAACAATAAGCTGAGATATGAACGAATTACTGGACGTTTTCATCGAAATTAATTGATTCGGAGACAATGAACTCCGGGCGTTTTTTTAATTCATCGAAAATACTGCCGATGTATTCACCCAGTACACCGATGGTCAATAGTTGAATTCCGCCGAAGAAAATAACCATGATAACTGTGGAAGCCCAGCCCGGTACCAGACTTTCTGGACGAAGTACGCTGCTGGCAAACACCCATACGGCTAATCCAAGTCCCACCAGAATACTAATAAAACCCAGTGAGAGGGCTACTGTCAGGGGTTTTTTGCTGAAATATAACAGGCCGGTCTGAGCGAATTTCAGCATCTTCGAAAGCGGATACTTGGTTGCTCCGGCAAACCGCTCATCCCGAGAATACTCGATGGGTACCTGCTTGAAACCCATCCAGCTAATCAGGCCCCGGATGTATTTATTGCGTTCCTGAAGTTTTTTAAACTCCCGGATGACTTTCGCATCAATCAAGCGGAAATCGCCCGTATCCAAGGGTAGGGGAACTTCCGACAATGAATTAATAACCCGGTAAAAGGTACGAGCCGACCAGAGTTTGAAAAAGCTTTCACCCTTTCGCTCTTTCCGTACGGCATATACTACGTTAGCCTGCTCTTTCTGGTAGAGGTCTACCATCGCTGGGAAAAGCTCTGGTGGGTCCTGCAAGTCGGCATCAATGATGATGGCAATATTGCCCGAGCAATACCGGATTCCCGCCGATACTGCCGGTTGATGGCCAAAATTTCGCGAAAACGAGAGTACCCGTACCATGGGGTCCTGTACAGCTAACTGCTTTAACAGGGTTAAGGTTTTATCGCGACTGCCGTCATTGATGAAAACCAGTTCGTAACGCCAGCCCTGGCTTTGTACTACCTGGGTGAGTCGCCGATAGGTTTCAACAATGACTTCTTCCTCATTAAAACAGGGGACAATAACCGAAAGATAAATCTCTTCAGGATTCAAGGTAATAAGGATTAAATGATGGATTCTACTTCGTAAAGCAGAAGTATATAACCGTACATGCCTTTGCTATCGGTAGTAAGCCGGTTTATCTACTCATCAGTCAAAGAGCAAAAAGGTTACTCTTTGGTTTGTAAAATCAATGCTTTTTTACCGAAAAACTGCGATTCACACTTATTCCATAAGTGCGTCGTGTTGTCCTTAATGTCTTCGGTAAATAAAGACGCTGGTACATGCTGAAGCGGTGCAATGGTAACGGTATCCTGCTTCGACTGCCGGATGTATGCGTAACGTTCTGTTAGTTCCCGGTCGTACTGAGCCGCCGTTCCCGTAGTTAAGTCGCGGGTCATCATCCGGAAGTTTTTGTTGAACGCGTACGCTACGGGTACGGCCAACAAAGCCAGCACCAGCAAAGCCTTCAGAATGGCGGGCTGAGCTACTTCAAGACCTTTCGTTTCCCGAAGCCAGAGTACGCTTACCGTCAGGTTATAAAACAGACCCGTCAGATAAAAATAATAGACCGTATTGGTGATACGTACCGGCACTTCATCCATACCTACCCCGTAAAAATACGGGAAGAAGAGGAGAGGAGTCAGTCCCGCCCAGACCAGCCAACCCGCCCAGGGACGAATCCGCAGGTACGAACGGAACGCCCGATCTTCCCGGTGAGCCAGCCATACCAGCCAGAATACCACAAAAATCAAAAGCAGGGGCATCCAGTGAAGGGCCAGTTCAGCCGTCGTACGAAACGACATAGGAAGCGAGAAGACCAGATTACCTCCCAGTGGATTCGCATGCTGACGCACTTTCGAGCCCGGCGATTGCAGAATGAAGTAGCTACTGACCAGCGTAATCCCTAGCAAAAACACTAAACGCAGGTCGAGCTTACGGTTGAAAAGCAGTTGGTACAATAGAAAACTACCCAGCAGACCGCCCAGTAAAATGACGAACATTTCACAAAGACCGACAATACCCACAATGAATACGGCCGCCAGTACTAACCAGGCATTGGCTGCTGTGGAAGAACGACTTTCGTATACTTTACTTAGAATGACCAGCAGGAAAGTCGTTAGGATCTGGGGCAAAATGTAGGTATACGAGACCGTAGCCCAGTAAAAACCTTCAGCCAGACTCGCCATTTGCAGGACATAGGCAATGACCAAAGCCGCCGTAATCATGAATTTATGAGCGGGCGAAACCCTGAATAGCACGCCGACCAAAGCATACAGCGACCAGAAGGTCGTTAGCAGATAAACAATCGGCAGTACCTTGAAATACCAGAAACCATTGGCAAACAAAGGCGTCACGTGGAAAAGTACATTCGCCAGGTAGCGTCCGCTCCACTGTTCGTAATAAAACTTCGTAGACCACCAGATGCCGTAATCACGGGCCATGTAGGCAAAACAGAAATCGTCGGCAGCACTGGGGTGATTATAAAAACTCAGGGCAATGATCGGAACTACCGTAATGAGCAGGAGGAGTACCCAGGCCGGTAGAATCCAGAACCTTTTCGAAAGAAAGTCAGACATAAAGCGTGGAAGGCATTAATAACGAAAGCGATTTTTAAGGTTGTTGATGGGTTTTTCAATGATGTACCAGGATAACGTAGCTACTAGAATGGTTAACAAGGTATACGCAGCAAAGTTGAACAGATAGCTTTCTTCCAGAGCTGGGATCTCCCGGTAAATGCGGTGCATCAGGCGATACACGGGGTGGGTAGGAGGCGTATGGTAGTGGTTATACACAAAGTTGTGATACAAATAAATACCATAGCTGATACGGCCCAGATAAATACTAACCGGATTTTCCAGTACCCATTTCATCACCCCGTCGTAGCCCAAGATGGCTTTCCCAATTAGGAAAAAAGCAAAGATGGAACCCGCCAGCCGCTCGAATACACTGTTGAGGGATTGATGCGGATCGGCAGAAATGTGGTACCAGTATAAACTGCCTCCCAGAATGATTAGTCCTAACCAGACTAAGGCCGTATGACGGAAAATTCGCTGAAAATGGCCCAGTTGGAAAATATAGAGATAGGCGAGAAAACCACCCAGTCCGAACGAATCCAGGCTGGTAGGCATCAGTACGTAGGAAACAAACCAGGGTTCGCCTTTCAAAAAATAGTACAATCGCAGGGAAACACTACCAACGATAAACGCAACGAGTATTTTAGGTAAATGGCGGGTCGGAACGAAGAAGACCAGGAAGGGGAAGAAGATGTAAAACTGTTCTTCCACGGCCAGCGACCACAAGTGGTCCATCGACCCGAGCCAGGTTTCGTAGTGGGCAATGTAAATATTGGTAGCGTACAGGGCCAGCCAGAGAAATTTTTCGCGGGCAGGCGGTACGTTAAACAGCACCAGTAGGAAAATAACGAGGTAATAAATGGGGAAAATCCGGATGGTACGGCGAATGAAGAATTTCTTCAGATAGGTACTTAGGCCATTTTCACGGGGTTGGTACTGATGCTTGCTCTCAATTAGAATACGGGTAATGAGAAAGCCACTCAGTACAAAGAAGATCGTAACCCCAATGGGGCCAATGGGAAGGGTATTGAACCCGGCCAGCAGGTGATCGTATAAAACCAGAAAGACAGCGATAAAGCGGATTCCGTCCAGTTGCTTGAAGTAGGATTCCTGTTTTATTGCGGTTCTCGGTACATCTATCGGGGTTGCTGACATGGAAACGATGAATTTATATCGCAGTATGCTATGGTCGGTTGAACAGAATCAGGTAAAACGAGCAAAGGCTGACTAACCTTTGGAATAAACCAAAGGAGCCTAAGCCATTCTAATGACTTACGAACGGAAAGTAAAGGCTGTGGATGAGCTATGAATCAGTCCTTTGAAGCCGTGAATACTACTGATTCCATTCAAAATCAGGGGCTAATTTCTTAAAGTTCTTTCAAATAGCCTTGAATTATTTTTTGGTGAAACCGTTCACCCACTCATTCGTATGGTTCTGATCATTGCTGAAAGCCTCTGACAATGAGTTAGTTTTATTGGAATTAATCCGCGAAATTTGCTGTACGATCTACGCTGCCTTAAAGTATTTTAACGCTCCAGATGAATGAGTAAGGTCGTTTTGACGTTACTAAATTAATTCCCTCGAATTTTTTGATTGGCTTCGGCTAACCTAACCATACCCTGATTTCCACCTGATTTGGTTTATGGAAGCACTTTCTGTTTTTACGGGTACCTCTACACCGCTTTTGATGAATGGGTCGAAAGAACGAATCGTCGTGATTCCGACTTACAATGAAATTGAAAATATTGAAACGGTTCTTCGCAAGGTTATGAGCCTGGAGCCGACTTTCGATGTACTGATTGTAGATGACGGTTCTCCCGATGGTACGGCTTTTAGAGTGAAACAATTGCAGGACGAGTTTGGTGATAATCGCATTCACCTGCTCGAACGCAAGGGTAAACTGGGCCTGGGCACGGCCTATTTGACGGCCTTTAAGTATGCCCTCAAAAAAGGCTATCAGTATATTTTTGAAATGGATGCGGACTTTTCCCACAATCCCGACGATCTGGTACGACTGTGGCGGGCCTGTGCCGAAGAAGGCAATGACCTGGCCATCGGTTCGCGGTACATCCAGGGCGTAAATGTGGTGAACTGGCCAATGGGACGGGTACTGATGTCGTATTTTGCCGGTGTTTACGTGCGTTTTATTACGGGAATGCCCGTGATGGATGCCACCGCTGGTTTTAAGTGTTACCGTCGCCGGGTGCTCGAAGCGATTGATCTGGACTCCATTCGCTTTGTCGGGTACGCCTTCCAGATCGAAATGAAATTTACTTCCTGGAAATATGGATTTAAACTCAAGGAAGTACCAATCATTTTTACCGATCGCACGAAGGGCGTTTCCAAAATGTCCACGAAAATTTTCAAGGAAGCTTTCCTGGGCGTCATTCAATTGAAAGTAGACAGTTTCTTTAAACGCTACATCCGCGAATCCGTAGAGACGTTCGAAGCGATTAAGCTGGAACCCCAGGGGAGCTAAATACATCCGTACGCATAATAAAGGAAAGCCCGCCAAGTGATTGACGGGCTTTCCTTGTATAGTAGCGAATCTGGTCAGTAACTCGATCAGTTAATCAAGAATTTTCCACTTGCCCAAACCCCATTTCGAAAATCGATACAAAAGGGAGGTTCGCAGTACGCCCAATCCGTACTTGGAACTGCGAAGAAAGTTGATGGAAGAAGCTTCGTCAAAATACTTGGTCGGGCAGGTTACTTCCGCAATTTCAAAGCCTTTCCAGAAAATCTGGGCAATCATTTCGTTATCAAATACAAAGTCGTCATCGCACTTGTCGAAAGGGACTTTTTCCAGTACTTCCCGTGAGAAGGCCCGATAGCCCGTGTGATATTCAGACAGTTTTTCATTCAGTAACACATTCTGTACAAAGGTCAGAAAGCGATTGGCGATGTACTTATACATGGGCATTCCGCCTTTCAAGGCTCCCTTGCCCAGAATACGTGAGCCAAATACGACCGGATACAAATCATTTCCAATGATGGAAATCATGGCCGTCAGCAGCAGAGGCGTATACTGATAATCCGGGTGCAGCATGATGACAATGTCACCGCCCAATTCCAGAGCCTTCTTGTAACACGTTTTCTGATTTCCTCCGTATCCTTTATTAATGTCGTGGCGAATGACGTGCTTAATGCCTAGGGCTTGAGCGACTTCTACGGTATTATCCGGACTATGATCGTCAACGAGTACCACTTCATCCACCAAATCAAAGGGGATTTCCCGGTACGTTCGTTCTACCGTAAGAGCGGCCCGGTACGCGGGCATAACCACAACGACTTTTTTATTATTGTACATAGATAATAATGATCCACCCCTCGCCCTGGTTAGTCAAACTTGGTACGGGTAAAAAGAGGAGTTTGCAGGGGGAATTGAAATAAACCTCAAATTTACGTCTACCCGTTGGTATTATTGGTATAAGCAACTAATTCCTACGAAGAAACCCGTAGTTAGTTTATACAAAAAGTTCAAAGGGGAGCCTGAGTGAAGTCGGGGTTAACTAGCGAGGCAAACAGATTGACGCGTTTTAACGTAGATTGTCAGAGATTCGCTCGCCCGCAGGCGGCGTCCTTATGTATGAAGAAGTTTGATAAATCAAGCATTCGGGTTTTTCAGCGAAGACTGGCCAATCTGAGTCCCCGAAACCGATCACTTTTGCTCCTAAACTTACCGCAGGAACAGTTTCTGGATGTGCATGACCTGAACTTTCTGGCCAGTACCTCTTCGTTTGATGTCATTACGGCCTGCATTGCGGGTAAAAGCAACGTACTGCTCTGCGACGTACTTGACGCCCGGTACGAAAAGGTGAATGAAGTTTCCAAACGCCTCCGACGCATGGCCCGTACCGCCGCGTTTATCGAGGCCGAACGGGGTACCGAAGACCTGTATCTGGGCTGGCCGCTGGTGCAGGGAAAATTTTCGGACGGTACGGTGGTACGGGCTCCCTTGCTGTTCTGGCCAGTGAATGTACGGGTGACCCCGCAAAATCGCTGGGTACTCGATCGCCGGGATGAACCGCTTTCCCTGAACCGATCGCTGGTCATGGCCTATGCTCATTTTAACGGGTTGCGGTTGTCGGAGGAGTTGTATGAAAAAGATTTCGAAGACTTTCCTACCGATGCTCTGGCCTTTCGGACGGCTTTGTACGAATGGCTGAAAGAAACACCCCTAACGCTCAATTATAATTCCGACTTGTTCGAAAATCAGCTTCAGTTTTTCCCAAAACTTTTAAAAAGCGACCTCGAACGTACCGAACGCAATGGCGAGCTTCAGCTATTGCCGCATGCCCTACTGGGCATTTTTCCCCAGGCCGGTTCGTATCTGGTCCGAGATTACGAAGCCCTGCTGGCGGACGAAACTGAAGAATTCGCTGCTTTCGAACCAGGCGGTACGGAATACCAAAAACTGCGGGAAGCGGATATGCTGACCCCATTTTTGCTGGATGCTTCGCAGGAGGCGGCTTTCCGGCGAATTAAAAAGGGCGAATCACTGGTGATTCAGGGACCGCCGGGAACGGGCAAATCCCAGTTGATCTGTAATCTCATTGCCGACTTTACGGCTCAGGGAAAACGGGTGTTGGTCGTGAGCCAGAAGCGGGCGGCCTTGGATACCGTATACGAACGACTTTCGCTGGCGGGCTGGCAGCCTTTCGTGGCAAACCTGCACGATTTTCAACACGATCGGAAACGCTTATACGATCAGATTGCCGGACAAATTGATCGAATCGACGAGTACCGACGCCTGAATACCAGTCTGGATGCCATCTTACTCGAACGGGAGTTTACACAAAATGCCCACCAGATTGACCGGGTTCAGCAGGAGTTACAGGATTTCAAAACCGCCCTGTTTGATACTCAGGTTTGTGGGCTTTCGCCGAAGGAATTATATCTGACTTCACATCCGCAGGAAGATCATTTTGACCTGGGTGAGTGGTACCAATCGTTTCATTTTGACACCTACGCGGAAACCCTACGGCGTTTTAAACGCTACGAGTTGTATGCGGCTCGTTTAGGAACCGATCATCCTTGGGCGGACCGGGTGAATTTTAGTGGTTTTAGTTTTCAGGCAGTACCGCAAATACGGGCTCTGATCCAGCAAGTGCCGACTCAGGTAGAGGAGCTGCACCACCAGTGGGGACAACTGATGGGGCGAAAACTAGGCTGGACGGAGATGCATACCCTTCCGGTTGAAGCTTTGCAGACCATTCAGCGTCAACTTACGCCGGAACTAGAACCCTGGCTCCAGAAAGTACACCGGCAGCAAATACCTGATTGGGAAAGCTGGCCCGAACGACAGGTCCTCGAACGAATTGAACAAGCCGGTTTGCTGCACACGACGCGGAGAAGTTCAGAATTGATGGAATTCCGTGCCCGCCTGGAAACGGCTCTGCAAGCCCGTACGTCTATGGTCAAGTGGTTATTTTTCAAGGAAAAAGAGATCATTCGGGCCGATGCCGAACAACAAGGGCTATCGCTGGAATTGGCTGATTTGCAAGAATTGAAAGCCCGGCTGGATCGCCGAATCGAAGCCGAGCAACACATGAAAAGATGGGCGAAGCAAGCGGAGGTGACGGTAGTTGCGGAAAATTGGTCGGTTTCCCGGGAACACTGGGAACGCGTATCAATGCAACTCAAGCGAGCCAGTGAATTATATCAGCAGATTCAACGGGGGCCTTCGTTACTAAAAGAGTTACATTTTGAAGGCTTACGGCCCTTTCGCAATCAACTGGAAACGGCTCTGCAGCTAGCGGCTCAGTTCAAGACGGCCTACCAGTCCTGGCGAGTATACCTCACCGACCGTCAGATCGAACAGCTAATTCAACAACCCGATACTGCTGTTCCAGCCTTAACGACGACCCTTACGGATGATTTTGAATGGCTGCAGGAGTGGGATACGCTTAAAAATCAGCTTAGTACCGCCGAACGGGAAATGCTTCAGCGGTACGAGGGACAAACGCTCGTAGCCGCTTTCGATAATTCACTACGACTAGCTTGGCTCGATCACCTGGAAGTACAGCATCCGATTTTACGAAGCGTATCGGGCCTGAGCATGAGCCAACGGGAAGAGGAATTACGAGCAGCCGTCGTTCGGAAACAGGAACTGGCCGGGGAGATTGGCCGGATGCGATTGCGGGAACAAACCTACCAGTCGCTCGAAACCAATCGACTGGGAAATACGATTACGTATCGTGACTTACGTCACCAGGTAACCAAGAAGCGGCTGATCTGGCCCGTGCGACAGGTGCTGGCTACGTTTGCGGAAGAGATTTTTTCACTGGTACCCTGCTGGCTGGCCTCGCCCGAAACGGTATCGGCCGTTTTTCCGTTTCAACGCGGTACTAAACCCTTGTTCGATCTGGTCATTTTTGATGAAGCCTCCCAGTGTTTTGCTGAGCAGGGCTTACCGGCCATGTTTCGGGGTGAACAGGTTGTCATTGCGGGTGATAGTCAGCAACTGCAGCCCTCGGACTTGTACCGCGTTCGGTTTGAAGAAGAAACAGAGGATGTGCCTGAACTGGAAGTCAGTAGTTTGCTGGACCTGATGGCCCGTGATTTGCCTCAAGTGGTCTTGCAGGGGCATTATCGCAGTCGATCGCTGGATTTAATTGATTTTTCTAACCAGCATTTTTACCAGAATCGCCTGAAGTTACTGCCGGACTTTCAGGAAATGAACCGCCGCGAAGGAGCCATCCGATATTGGAAAGTAGAAGGAGAATGGAAAAATCAGAGTAACCTCGTTGAGGCCGAAGCCATCCGCTCGCTGGTGGAAGATTTGGTACGACAGGAACCCGAGCGGTCCATCGGCATTGTAACCTTCAATGCTCCTCAACAACGCCTGCTGGAAGATACGCTCGAGGGCCTTTCCCAAAAGCCCGATTCATTGTTCATTAAAAACCTGGAAAATGTACAGGGGGACGAGCGGGATATTATCATTTTTTCCATCGGTTATGCTCCTGATGAGCGGGGTAGGGTAGCCCTCCAATTCGGTTCACTCAACCAGGCGGGGGGCGAAAACCGACTGAATGTAGCTATCACCCGAGCCCGCGAACGCATTTATGTAGTGACAAGCCTCTGGCCGGAACAACTACACGTGGAAGAGACCGTAAATGCCGGGCCTAAACTGCTGAAACAATACCTGAACTTTGCCCGGCAGGTGTCACAGGGTGCGTATAAACCGAAACCACTAGTCACGGAAGAACTACAGTCGAGTCAATTACTGAAAGATCAATTGCAAAGAGAGCAACCTCAGTGGAAGAACGAATTACCCTTCGCCGATCTGGTCGAAAAAGAGCAGGAAAACTACAAACGTCTGATATTGACCGATGATGACGTGTACTATCAGAGCCTAAGTGCGAAGGAAGCTCATGCGTACTTTCCCCTAAGTCTGGAACGGAAAGGGTGGCTGTATCAACGCATCTGGAGCCGGGAGTGGTGGAAAAGGCAGGGTTAAGCCACAAAAAAACCGTCTTCAGAGAAGACGGTTTTTTTGTGAGCCCAGGGGACTAGGATAAATTCGTGTTCTGAGCCATCCCTTCGGCATTGACGCCATACTTTACTTCAATGCCGTGGTACAGCTCCTGTTCAGAGTAATCTTTCCGGAGCGGATGGCCTTCCCAATCTTCGGGTAGCAGAATCCGGCGTAAGTCCGCGTGACCGTGAAAGTACACACCCATCAAATCATAAGCTTCGCGTTCGTGCCAGTCAGCCGTTCGCCAGATTCGACTCACGCTGGGTACTTCGGGCAACGTTTCATCCTGCGTTTGGCGAGATACTTTTACTTTCAGACACAGCGAATGTTCGTAAGGAATTGAAAACAAATTGTAGGCTACTTCCAGCGTATCCGCTGAGGGGCCGTTGTCAAGAGCAGTCAGGCAGGAAAGCGAATCGAAATACGTTCGTTCATCATTCCGCAGGAAATCACAAATGGGTACGAGAAACTCTTTAGCGATCGTCAAATTCGGCATTAATCCCAACTCTTCTTCGGCTACCAAAGCTTCCACACCGAATTCCTGAGTCAACAGGGATTTAAGTTCGGAGAAAGTCATGCGAATGTTGGTTGTTCAAATTTTTCAAGCAAACTCAGGGCAGCTGTAGGTTCCTGAACACTTTCGTGCCGGATTTTATCCTGCAGCTTCATAATGGCACCAATTAACGCTTCGGGACGGGGTGGGCAACCCGGTACATATACATCCACCGGAATAATCCGGTCTACCCCTTTCACGACGTGATACCCATGTTCCCAGTACGGGCCGCCACAGTTGGAGCAGCTTCCCATGGAGATCACATAACGGGGTTCGGCCATTTGTTCATATAGGCGGCGAATTCGGTCCGCCATTTTAAACGTAACGGTTCCGGCTACAATCATCACATCCGACTGGCGGGGCGAGGGCCGGGGAAAGATACCAAATCGTTCCAGATCATAGCTGGAAGCGAAGGTCTGCATCATCTCAATGGCACAGCAGGCCAGTCCAAAGCCCATGGGCCAGAGGGAGTTCAGACGAGCCCAATTAAGCAGATCCTCAGCGGTGGTCAGTACCACACCGCCCTCTCCGGTTTTGAACCGACTATCGAGAAAACTCTTCATTGATATTTCTTATTTACTTTTCCGTACAGGTCCGTCGGAACCTTGGAAGGTATATGCGTAACCTTGGCCTGGGGTCGTACCCAGTCAAGATGGCCTTTTCGCCAGGCATAGGCCAATCCTAAGGCCAGAATGCCGATAAACAGGAACATCTCCAGTAAAGCAAACATTCCCCAGCGGCCATTCGTTTCCTGGATTAAAGATTCTTGTCCGAAAACCGTAGCCCAGGGAAATAGAAAGACGAGTTCTACGTCGAAAAGTAAAAAGATCAGGGCAATACTGTAGAAGCGAATGTTGAACTGCACGTTGGCATTCCCAACGGGTTCCTCGCCGGATTCGTACGTGCTGAGCTTTTCTTCGTTAGGTCGGGCCGGACGAATAAAACGGGCAATGGCCAGCATTACGGCCAGAAACAGAATGCCCGCAATGAGGAAAAGAAGTATGGAGCCGAAATCAGAAATCATTTGCGTTTGAGTATCTTTTTGAGACGGACGTTGCGAGCCGTGTCCGCTTTTGAGCTATCGGGCTGGGCTGGAACGGCTTGGGCACGGGCCTCTTTTTTACTGCGTTCGTCAATGGCCGTCAAACTATCCACGACGCCCTGATAAATTTCCTTGAATCGATTGGGTTGAGCAATGTAGTAACGGTAACTGGCCCGGTACGAACCGGTATCGGCTCCGTATTTTTTCAGAATGTCTTTTTCCAGTACCTGAAAAGCCACCAGTGAAGAATCCTGGGAGCCTAACCGAAGCCGGGTGATGCGTTGCTCGGCCAGATGAATGTCTTTCAGAATCTGCACCATTTGCTGTTCCGGTACGAGGTGTTCCGGAGGGGAAGGAGCATTGGAACAGGCCGTAAGCCAGGCCAATAATGGGAGCAAAAGACGCGTTTTCATGTTTTATTTTAGCAAAGTTAGGTAGTTTTGGCAGAAGGCAGCTACAAAACCTGCGTAAACAACCGCCTTTAAGAAGGCTGCCTTAAACGGACCGTCGTATGAATGATCTGCTTTCAAAACTTCGTAATTACGAAATCCGGATACGGAAAGCCGTTGATTCTCAGATGCACGGCAATTTTAAATCCGTATTCAAAGGTTCTGGACTGGAGTTCACAGACCTGCGGCAATACCAGTACGGTGACGACATTCGCCTCATTGACTGGAACGCTTCTTCGAAGGGGCATGGTCTATTTTTAAAGATATTTAAGGAAGAAAAAGAGCAGACGGTGTTTTTTATGGTGGACGTAAGTGCCTCCCAGGACATTGGTCGGGAGGATCGTTCGAAGCTGGATGCCACCAAGGAAATCTGCGGCGTACTGGCCCTGTCGGCCATGCACGAAGCCAGCCACGTAGGGTTATACTGCTTTTCGGATCAGAAGGAAAAATACATTCGTCCGGCGAATAGTCTCAAGCATGGGTATCAAATGATTCTGGAGTTGTTTCGACTCAAACCCGAATCGCTCAAGACCAACTTATCCGAAGCCATTTTATTTGCCCTGAATATCCTGCGGCGGAAAAGCGTAATCATTCTCATCTCCGATTTCATTGATACGGGCTACGAACAAAACTTGAAAGCCCTGGCTAAAAAGCACGATTTGGTAGTTGTACACTTGTACGATGAACGGGAGGTAAATATGCCATCGCTGGGCATCATTCCGGTGTACGATAAAGAAAGCCGCCGTACCTTGTGGATTAATACCTCGTCGCCGCAGTACCGGAAAACGACTCGTCGGGTATTTGAGGAGAATCAGCAACGCCTGGAGACGCTGTGTAAGCAGTACAAAGCCAATTATCTATCCGTCGATACGCAGGAGGATTACGTACCCAAGCTCATTAAACTGTTCCGGGTAAAATAAGTCAACAAAAGATTCAGTAGACTGGCGTTAAGATTTCAAGCCGTCGGTCAAACGCTTAACATAGGAATACGTGAGAAGCTGGGTTGGTACCATTGTTCTATTTCTTACCTTTTTTTCGCTTCACTCGGCTCTGGCTCAGCCGGAAGGAAAGTTCTTGGCTCCGGAATTCAAAGTGGGTAGTCCGGTTAAGTATGCTCTTAGTTATCGGCATAATCCGGGCGATGAAGTGTTCTTTCCAGACTCCACGCATGACTTTACACCGTTTCGATTCCTGAAACGGGATTATTTCCCGACCCGTACCAATGCTGCGGGTAGTGTCGACAGTGTGGTCTATACGCTAGTGTCTTTTGAAATCGATTCCGTACAACCCCTGAAGTTACCGGTGTACCTGCTGCGTAAACAGGATTGTACGGCGGTGTACGCTCCGATGCAAACGATCCGACTCCGTCGATTGGTAGACCCGCGGGCAAAATCCGTGGTACTGAAATCGAGTACGAATCTGGTGGTACTGGATACCCAGGTAAATTATCCGCTATTCTTTATTATCCTGCTCATGGCGGCGGTGCTGGGAGGACTCATTTACTGGTTGTTTGGGGATGCGATTCAGCGTCGCTGGCGACAATTTCAGCTTTGGCGAAGGCATCTGGAATTTCGGGGCTCTTTTCAGCGGTATCTGCGGGGAGCAGCCGATTCTAAACAGGGTGTAATGAATGTAGAGCGAGCGGTATTTCTCTGGAAACGCTATCTGGAGCGATTAGAAGGCAAACCCTTCACCACCTTTACAACGAAAGAAGCCGTTAGTCAGTTTCCGCAGAATCCGCAACTCGAACAAGCCCTTCGTGAAACCGATGCAGTTGTGTATGGTGGGGTGGCTTCGCCCCAAACACAGGAATCCTTGCGTATCCTGCGGGATTTGGCCGGACGAACGTATCTTCGTCATCGGCAAATTATTCTAGCTAAAAACTCCTGATTAAAAAAGAATAACTGAATTGCCTGTTTTGGCTTGATTATGGGTGAGTGGCTTTCGTTGAAGTGGTTTTCAATAGGTACGCTGGGGGGCTTTCACTGGTCCCAACCGTATTACCTGTATGGAATAGCAGCGGTACCTTTTCTCTTCTTTTTACGGCGGCTTTTTTACGGAAAATCCCGCCAGCGACTCAATGTCGCTTTTCTGGCCAAGGAAGTCAAAACCAGTTGGATACAGTATCTACGTTATCTTCCGGCCGTGCTAAGTGCCCTAGGTATCATGTTAGTATTGGTTGCCTTAGCCCGGCCGCAGCTGATTAAGGAAACAGAGGAACGTTTCTCCGAAGGAATTGAGATCGTACTGGCCCTCGACGTTTCGGATTCCATGCTCATGAAAGATTTAGCTCCGAATCGGCTAGAATCTGCCAAAAAAGTGGCTACAGAGTTCGTGGATGGTCGTTTTCAAGATAAAATTGGTCTGGTCGTCTTTGCGGGGCAGGCTTTTTTTCTATGTCCACTTACTACCGATTACGAATTACTCAAGCAGCAGATTGCTTCGGTTAAACCCGATATTGTTGCGACGGCAGGTACAGCCATTGGGTCCGCTCTAGCGAACTGCATCAACCTGATGCGAGATAGTGAGGCTAAAAGTAAAGTAGCCATCTTGTTAAGTGATGGTGATAACACGGCTGGAAATCTTGACCCTATCACGGCAGCTCAGCTAGCGAATGCGTACGGCATTCGAGTGTATACCATTGCAATTGGGAAAGAAAATGCTCCTATAGCTCAGGATTCAACTGACATGGCCCTGGAAACGCTTGATACGGCGGTGCTAAAAGATATTGCTCAGCGGAGCAAAGGACAGTTTTTTCAGGTACAAGACGCTCGTTCGCTCAAAGATGTATTCGAACGGATTAATCGTCTGGAAAAGATAAATATCAAAGTATCTTATTATCAAGATATTAAAGACTTTTATCATATCTATCTGAAATGGGCGATCTGCTGCTTATTAGGAGCATTAGCCTTAAAATGTACGTTTATTGGTAATATTTTAGAAGATTGAGTAAGACAGGTAGATTTACGGATTATTTTTTGGAAAAATTTTCTAAGTAAATAGCCGCTGACACTCAATTTATTATAAATAAATTAAATAGTTTTAGTAAAAATTTGCACTCTATTTGTAAAGTTTATGATAATATTGTTGGCTATTTTAGATGTTCCTGCACCAATTGAGTCGGAAGGAAGCATTCAAATTATAGAATAATGCTGAAACAATTCTATCATTTGCAAAGTATCGAAGCGGGCTTAGATGAAGTGGGCAGGGGGTGTCTGGCGGGGCCAGTAGTGGCTGCGGCAGTAATTCTTCCGAAAGACTATACGAATGCTTTGCTCAATGATTCGAAACAGCTCAGTCGTCTGGAGCGACAGAGATTACGAGTAGAGATTGAACGAGAAGCCTTAAGCTGGAAAATCGCCGAAGCTAGTACGGATGAAATTGATCGGATCAATATTGCCAAAGCCAGTTTTTTAGCCATGCACCGAGCGGTGGAGCAACTAACCGTTCAGCCCGAGCATCTATTGGTCGATGGCAATCGGTTCGTTCCTTATCCAATGATTCCGCATACGTGTATTGTGAAGGGGGATAGCCTGTTTGCTTCTATTGCCGCCGCCTCGATTTTGGCAAAAACGTACCGGGATGAGCTCATGGAACAGTTAGCCTTAGAGTATCCAATGTACGGATGGGAACAGAACGTAGGGTACCCAACTCCTAAACATCGCAGAGCTTTATTGGAGTACGGAACGACCCCCTGGCATCGAAAGACCTTTGGACCAGTAAAAAATGTGTTAAAATCCGATGAATTAACGTCTCAGAAAAGTACTGATTTGGTCGATTTATCTTTGGGATATTCTTAAATTAATACAATTTTTTAGAATTCTTACAAAAATTTTCACAAAACCTTAACGTCGGGAATGGGAAAAAAAACAGTAGATTTGCTGAATCGTTTACTCGGTTTCGAGGGACAAAAACAAAATTTTCTTTCGTAGTTGCTTAGGACGTCAAATTTTATTTTTCTTTACACCAACAAACCAAAGTTTCACTAAACCCTAAAATTACCAAACTAATGAGTAACACTACCAAGACCCCTACTCCCGCTGCCAAGCCTGCTGCTGCTCCGAAGAAGAAGTCGGGGGGCATTTCGTCTGGTCTTATTATTTTGATTCTGTTCATTGTCGCTGAGCTTTTCTATCACCTCTACTTAGGTGACGGTAGCCACTTTGAAGGAGGAGATCACAACAACGAACCGCTTCCAGGCGATTTCTTTGGTATCGTTTACAAGGGAGGTTTTATCGTACCCATTCTGTTTACCTGTTTCTTAACTTCATTGACGTTCACTATTGAGCGTCTGTTCACACTGGGCAAAGCAAAAGGAACGAGCAGCATCGACGAATTCGTTCGTAAAGTACAAGTGCTGTTGAACCAAAACGACATCAACGGAGCCCTGAAAGAGTGCGACAAACAAAAAGGTTCAATCGGTAACGTAGTTAACGCTGCTCTGAAAAAATATCAGCAATTGACTACTGATACTGAATTAGACAAAGAACAAAAACTGGTTGCTCTGAGCAAAGAAATCGAAGAAGCTACGAGCTTGGAAATGCCTTCTCTTGAGAAAAACCTGACGATCATCGCTACGCTGGCTTCTGTAGCTACGCTGATCGGTCTGCTCGGAACGGTATTAGGTATGCTTCGTTCTTTTGCTGCCATGGGTCAATCAGGTTCTGCGGATTCAGCTGCTCTGGCTGCTGGTATCTCTGAGGCTCTTGTAAACACAGCTTTAGGTATCGGTACTTCAGCTATCTGCTTGATCGCTTATAACTACTTCACCAGCATCATCGACGGTATCACGTACAACATCGATGAAATCGGTCTGAGCATCACCAACAACTACGCTGCCCACTACTAGGCGTTCCTAAAGAGGCTCAGCATTGAGCTTCTTTAAAAGATTGTCGGAATTATTAAGTTTTTAGTTTGAAAACGAATAATTTTGATCAACGAAACGTTTAGTTATAAAATCAAAACAGGTAGCGATGGCAAAGGTTAAAGTAAAACGTCATGGAGTATCAATGGACATGACGGCCATGTGCGACGTAGCTTTCTTGCTGTTAACGTTCTTTATCTTAACGGCGAAAATGCGTCCTCAGGAGGCTGTGCAAGTCACTACTCCAAACTCTGTAGCCCAGGAACCCCTTGCAGCAATTGATGTCATTACGGTATTAGTTTCTGCAGATGGCAAAATCTTCATGGGGGTGGATAACCACCAGGTACGTTTGGGTATGCTGGAGCAAATGTCTAAGCGTTACAATGTGGCCTTTACGGATCCCGAAAAAGAAGCTTTCCGTTTGTCTGAAAACTTCGGGGCTCCCATGGCCAACATGAAACAAATTCTGGACATGGATCCTGCTGAGCGTAACAAGCCTGGCGTACAGCCTGGTATTCCCAGTGATTCGGTTCGTAATGAACTTTTCTACTGGGTGGCAACGGCTCGTCAGTACTTTGGTAGCCAAGGAGCTAAATACAAAGTATTAATTAAAGCGGATCAGAATGCTCCTTATAAAACGGTGAAGCAGGTAATTGCTACCATGCAGGAGCAAGACGTGAACAACTTTAATTTGATCACTGGTCAGGAAACGAAACCCACTTCCATGTAGAACTTGAAAGTTCGCTTTCAAATTCTTTAAACTAACAACGCAATGGCAGAGATAGCACAAGGTGGTGGGAATGACAAAGGTGGTAAAGTCCGCAGTAAGAAGGTATCTACCCGTGTAGATATGACCCCCATGGTAGACTTGGGCTTTTTATTGATTACTTTCTTCCTCTTGACTACTACCCTCCAAAAGCCGGTTACCATGTTCCTAGGTATGCCTGCTAAAGACAAGGATAAAAAAGAGCAAGAAACATCTCCTATTAAAGAGTCTGAAGCAATCACTGTATTGCTGGGCAAAAAAGATGGAGAAGATGTCGTATACTGGTACCAAGGTACGGGCAAAGACGTTGCTACAACGCAGGTAGAGAAAACCTCATTTGCAGCTAGCGGCGGTCTTCGTGATGTACTTCGTCGGAAGAAGAAGGAAGTAGGCGAGAAATTCTTCGTAGTAATCAAATCTAAAGATGATGCTTCGTACAAGTCTTTAGTGGATGTACTCGATGAAATGGCTATTTCCGGAATCGATAAGTACGGTATCACCGACATTAACCTGAACGATAACAAGATTATCGACAAGGCAGAAGCTAAATAATCAAAATAAAACTAAGGATATAGTTGTAAAACTAGATTTTTAGTTTTAACTTTGAATCAATCTTTTAGAACGTTTAACTAGTTGCCTACTCTTATGGCAGAAACAATCAAAATAACTAACGATACCACCTTAGAAGATCTGATTTTTGCGGATCGGAATAAGGAGTATGGTGCATACGACCTCCGTCGCCGGACGTCTCGTAATGCCCTGATTGCTACTGGTATTGCTCTTTTGATTGTTGCGGCCTTCTTAGCTGCTCGTTTGCTTGCTGCAACGATTGGTGAAGAAGAGAAAGAGGTAGAAGTAAAGCTGGCAAACATGTCAGAGCTTCCTCCTCCTCCGGAACAACCAAATCAGCCACCGCCACCACCACCACCACCACCACCACCACCAGAGGTACCGGTGATGAGTACGACGGCGTTCCTTCCTCCTGAAATTAAGGAAGATACTGAAGTTCCACCCGATGTTGAGCCTCCCAAACAAACGGAACTGGTAGATGCTCAAGCTGGCAAAGAAACCGTAGTAGGGGATCCTAACGCGGTAGAAATTGTAGCCATCGAAGACGGAACGGGTAAAAAACGCGAAGAGGTGATCGAGGTGAAACCGGCTGCTAAAGAAGAAGTCTTTACGGTCGTTGAGCAAGCTGCTCAGTTCCCCGGTGGTGATGCAGAAATGTATAAGTACCTGAACAAAAATATCAAATACCCTGCTGCAGCTCAACGAGCTAACGTACAAGGAAAAGTATTTTTGAGCTTCGTAGTATCTCCGGACGGAAGCATTTCTGATATCCAAGTACAAAAAGGTCTTGGTTTTGGTTGCGATGAGGAAGCAATCCGCGTGGTAAAATCAATGCCCCGTTGGAAACCTGGTCGTCAGTCAGGTCGGGCCGTGAAATCTCGCTTTAACTTGCCGATTTCATTCGTACTCGAATAATATGAATTAACACCTAATAGAAATGGGTCAGCATCTTTCACGGATCTGACCCATTTTTTCTAAAAGCTATGCCAAAACCCATTAACGAACAAGTAAACGCTCTAATTGGTCTGATTATCCCATTGGGATATGCAGCTATGGGTTACTACCTGATTGATTCGGCGTCGACAATAGCCGCTAGCGGAGTCTTATCGGAAGATATTGCGAAAGTATTGGGCGGGCTTTTTATTGGGTATAGTCTTTTAAAGTTATACTGGGCTTATCGCAAATGGGTTCGTAATCAAGAAGAAGAGTAAATCTACGTCCATGAAAACTGTACTAAATTATTTCGGAATGAGTATGCTGGTTCTGTTAACCTTAATGGGTTGCCAGCAGAAATCAGGGGATAATCCTGAAGAAACGGTATCAAGAGGCGAAATGTTAGTAGCGGTCGATGAATCACTACAACCTGTATTGACAGCTGAGCAGGAAGCCTTCGCGGATAAGAATAAATATGCGAAGGTACATATGGCATACGTACCCGAGCTGCTGGCTATCCAACTGATGTTACAGGATTCCGCCCGGATAGCCGTCGTAACACGGCATTTGAAAGCCGATGAGAAGAAGATATTTGAGGAGAAAAAATTAAAGTACCGAGCCATTCATATGGCTACGGATGCCCTAGCATTCATCACTAACAGTAAAACCAGTGATACCTTGATTTCCGTAGATGAAATTGACGGGATCATGAAGGGAAAGATTACCCAGTGGAATCAACTGAAACACGGGAAGTCTTCGCAGAAAATTTCCTTCGTCTTTGACAGTGATAATTCGAGCAACTTGCAATATTTATTAGATACCTTGAGAATAGCTGATAAGAAACAGACACCTATTTACGCAGTCAAGTCTAATAAAGAAGTTATTGAGTACATTCAAAAAACGCCCGGAGCGATTGGGGTAATTGGTGTAAACTGGATCAGTGATATTGATGATCCCGAGCATCCCCGTTTCATGAATGGTATTAAGGTGATGGGAGTAGCTAAAAAAGCAACCACGGATTTAGAGCAATATTTTCAGCCCTTCCAATACGCCATCGCTTTGAAGAAATACCCGCTGAATCGCAATGTATATATGATTACCAAAGAGGCTAAACGGGGCTTAGGAACAGGATTCATTAATTATGTAATGACTGACGCCGGACAACGGATTGTACTCAAAAGTGGTCTGTTACCAGCCAATCAGATTATTCGCTTGGTCCAAGTGCGTCAGATGTGATCGTGAGACGTTTAGCGTAAAAATCATTTTTTTTCATAAAATTGTGCAACTATTTATTTAGTTAGTCAGTTATGTAAGAGTGATGGCTAGTAGAGGAAAAAATAGCTGAATTGAAATTCTAACAATTCTCTAATTTTTTTTATAATCGCTGGAAATTACAGTAATTTCGAATTCTATAATCAATATTGTTGAACGTAAGGTATCACCTTCCCAAAACCCAATTTTCTTCTACGATGAGAGTGAAATTCAAATCGCTAATTCTGGTAGCCGGGATGCTGGCCTTGGGTGCAACGAGCTCGTTTGCACAATCGCCAGAAGTTGCAGGAGCATTAAAGGCTCTTGAAGCAGATCGTCTTGGTTCAGCCCGTGAGGCTTTGGAAAAGGCGGCGACTTCCTCCCCATCGGCTGAAAATCAGTTTTATTTAGGATACTACTATTTAAGACTGGCTAGTGCCGAAGATGAAGGCAGTGTGAAAATCGCTGAATATCTAGACAAAGCAAAAGCTGCTTTTGATAAAGGCGTAGCGGACGATGCAAAATCGAAATTTCCGCTCAATAAAGTAGGGCAAGCTGGCGTATTGCTGGGTCAGGGTAAATTGGCTGAAGCAACGACTTTGATTGATCAGGTATTATCTGATACCAAGAACAAAGACGAAGATGTACTATGGCGAGCCGCTGAAATGTACACGTTGTTCACCAAAAAAGGACAAGCTAATGATCCGGGCAAAGCTATCACGCTGATTGACCAGATTGCTGGTTTGAAAAAGAAAAAAGATCGTCCTGAGTATCAACTTGTTAAAGGGGATGCTTACCTGATCAAAAACGAAGGTGGTCCGGCTATTTCAGCTTACGAGGAAGCACTTCGTTTACAGCAAGATACGCAAATGGCTGCTTTGGCCTATACGCGGATGGGTCGAGTTTGGAAACGTGGTAAGAACTACTCGAGTACCCAAACTTCGTACAACGATGCCATCAAAGCAGACGAAAAATTTGCTCCAGTATACTGGGAGTTTGCTGAATTGTGGTTGTTCGCCGGTAACTACAAAAATGCCGCTGAAAACCTCGATAAATACATTCAGTACAGTGAAGAGTCTCCGGACGTAATCTTACGTTACGTTAAGTTTGCCTTCCTTGCTCAACAGTATCAGAAAGTAGTAGATGCTTTAGCTAAAATTGAAGGTAAAGTAAATGATCCCGATCTTCCTCGTATCAAAGGCTGGTCTTTAACGGAATTAGGTCAATATGAGCAAGGAGCTCAGAACCTGGAAACGTTACTGAAGTCTAATCCGAAGAAAGTTTATCCGGATGATTATCGTTACTTAGGTATTGATTACCGTGAATTGAAGCAAGACTCTTTGGCCGTAATGAACTTCGAAAAAGCTGCTGCTGCAGGTGATACGGTGTTCAATAACTACGAAGAAGTTGCTAAGATTCGTCAGGCCCAGAAACGTTATCTGGATGCTGCGAAAGCTTATGAGCAATCGATTGCCTGGAAAAATCAACGTCCTGACAAGCGTCCTACTTACGCAGATTTCTACCGTAAAGGTATCGCTTACTACCAGTACATTAGCTCCGCTAAAGACACAACGGTAGTACCCCAAGCGGTAGAGTCATTTGCTCGGATGGGCACGATGGCGGATAGTACGGTAAAAGCAAATACCCAGTTGACGGAGGAACAGAAAGAGTCGCTTCAAGGATTCGTAACAATGACTCCCCTGTGGCAAGCTCGTTCGAACCGTTTGTTCACAGATCGTGCTAAAGCGTTACCGTATTATGAACAATACATTGCTCTAGCAGATACGGCTAAAAACCAGAAAGAACTGATTGAGGCTTATCAGTATCAGGCCTATTATGAGTTTCTGGTAACAAAGGATAATGATAAAGGTAAAGAGTACATGAGAAAAATCTTGGCTCTAGATCCTGAAAATGCAGAAGCAAATCGTATCCTGAACCCACCTGCTCCAGCTGTAGCTCCTAAGAAAGGTGCAGCTAAGCCTAAGGCAGGTGCGAAGGCTAGTTCAGCTCCGGCTAAAAACTAAGCATAGCCTTACAGTTAGTATAAATAAAAAGAGCCTCGGTACCGAGGCTCTTTTTATTTATACTAACTATCGTAATACAATCCTTCTAAGTTATAGTGAAAACAGTCAAAGCAGATGGAGTAACATTCACCAAACTTGAATTAGAGGTGGTGTTTGCTTGTAATTCAAGGCCGAGATATTATAATGGCCGAGTTTGCAATCAATTGCTGGAAGGACCTATTGATATCTTATAGAAATATTAGGGAAGATTATTAGAATAAATGCTATAGAAAAAGCCTGGATTTATCAGATGCAGGCTTTTTCTATAGCATTTATTTTATACTAGGGTAAAATTGTTAAACGCTTGGTACGTTCAAAGCCATCTACTCTAATACGAATGATGAAAATACCGGGAATACGGCCTAAACTGATGAATTTTCGTTCATTGAATTCATTGATAACGCCACTGTATAGAACCACTCCTGAAGTAGTAACTACACTCACTTCTGCTCCTTTCCAGTTCTCTTTCGTTTCCAGCGTAAAGTTTCCGTCTGGGCTCGGATTCGGATAAACACTAAAGCCATCTTGAGCTGGGTCATAGCTATAACTAAAAGGCTGCGACAAAGCCGAAGTACACTCAAATCTTCCCACCGGAGCAACATTGTATTCGATCACACTTTTAACCGTATATACTCCTTCTTTAAGAGGTTTAAAGTAAACGGAATTAAACGTACTCGTATCCATGCCCATGATCCATGAATTACGCGTACCTGGAATATTGGCTTGAGCCTGTAAAGTATAAGGACCCACCTGAGCAATTTTGGGCGTTTCAGGATTCGGACGAGCCGATACCGTTACTTTATCCGATTGGTTTCTACAGCCGTTCGCATCCGTTGCTTGAGCGTAATAATCACCACTGATACGGGCGGTTAACAAGTCCGTATTGGAAACCTGCTGATTGGCCAGTAACCAGGAAGGACGTTCGGAAGTAATAGCTCTCAGCGTAACCGTTTCACCTTCGCAAAACGCCAGTTTCCCCTGCAATAAAGCCACCGTAGGCTTAGCCGGTAAAGGATTTACTTTTAAGCTTACCGGATCAGATACGGGCGAAGGACAGTTTGCTCTACTGATGGTTTGAACCGTATACGAACGGGCCTCATTAGTTGAAATGCTCAGCGTAGCTGCATTGTTGTAATTCCACAAATACGTACCGTCCGATGGACTCGAAGTAAATTCAACGGTTTCATTCGCACAAATGGTCACATTTCGGTTGGGATCAATCCCCCGGTTAGCCTGAATGGTTGGTTTGGCCGGAATAGGATTTACGGTAATCTGAATGGCGTCAGAAGCCACTGACCGGCATTGGTCGGCATTGAGTACCTGCACTGAATAATTACTGGTCGTAGTGGGCTGAATGTTTTTACTGGTAGCCCCATTACTCCAGATATAACCTACGGCAGTCTCATTTGTAGCGAGGACCCGGGGAGTTCCTGCACAGAAACTAGTAGGTCCATCAGCGGTGATACTAGGTTTGGCTGGCCGCGAGCGTCTTCCCAAAACGATGGATTCGGCACTGTAATTACATCCTAATAGATCCTTATACGTTAATGAATACGAACCCCCTTCAGCTCCTGGAATCGAAGGCGTAGTCGCTCCGGTATTCCAGACGTTATTTGCCGCATAGTTAGACTGAAGGGTAGGGGTAACGCCTTCGCAGAAGTACGTACTTCCACCATTATCTTTCAAAATGTCACCACCAATTACCGGACGATCGGGTACTTTATAGGGCAGTGAAAAGACGGTGGTGTTACCATTCTTCATCTTGGCCATATACGGGTCGCCCTGACCCACGGTGATCGTAGCCCCATTTTGTCCATTACTCCAGCCATAAGGATTTTGATTGGGGACACTTAACGTAAGCGTATTGGTATTACCACAGGCTGCTGAAATCGTAGTGAGCGTATTGGCCTGTTTAGGTGTGGAGCGGTTGAACACACCATTCGACATTAGAGCATCGTACCAGCCTTGAGCTACTTGATTATAGGCACTGACGTAGAAGTGAACACCTCCTGAACGCGGAATGCCGTAATCATCTGTATTAGGTCCCAGAAATACGTTAGGTACAGAAGAAGCTACTTGTGTTTGGGCAGCAATGATATTGGGCGATACGCCATTGTTATAACTCGTTCGGGCTACTACCCAACTGAGCTGATCGTAACCGAGATCCTGACGACTTTTTTGGATGACTGCCGTTAAATCATTGACGTAAGAGGCTAATGGCGTATTGATCGTTGCTGAATCATCCGCTTCACCCTGCATCCACAGCACCGTACGGGCTCCCGTGATTGATAGGTAATAGGTCAGAATATTTTTCAGGTTATTATACGGATAACCCTGAGCAAAATACTTATACTCATCGGCACAGGAAGTACAATAGCGGCTGATGGTACGTTGCCCTTGCGATGATTCACGCCAGTTCTGAATCGTAGTACCGCCAAAAGCACCGTTGTAGAATAACACGGGTACATTCAGATTCTGCGTGAGTAATTCCCCCAAACGGCCCCAATAATAAGATCCTACACCCACCGGAGCTACATCTTGCGAACCGCTCATTTTTCGGAAGGTAGGAAGCATCGGATAGAGGGGACTGGCGGGTTGTCCGGATACTACGTCATACCGGAAAAACTGAGGATCCTGCCCATTACCAGGCGTACCTCCTCTTAAATTTGAAGGGTTAGCAATCGTTATTCGATCATCACTGGGATCACTTGGGCTAGGTTGATTTTCAGAGGGTTGATAGGTTACACCCTGAGCATTGGATTGACCAGCAATCACAAAAACTTCACCCACCCCAAAGGGTTGCAGATCGTCGGAAGCAACTACCTGACCGGCCAATGAGCCGCGTACTTCAAGCTTATACCAGCCGCCTGTAGCGGAAATTGTACCCGAAAAGAAACCATTGGAGATGGAGGGAAGAGCCGTCCAGTCGATTGCATTACCACCGTTGAGCGGTGTTAGCTTTGCTTCAATCTTATCAACGGGCTGATAGTAGTTGCCCGCAATTTGTACGGTAGCTCTATTATTGTTATCCCGTTGAAACACAATCCGTTCCACTGGAAAGGTAATAGTCATCTGAGCTTGTGCTGAGATACTGAACACCAATCCCAAAAGGCATACTAGCTTACTTAAATAAGACCTCATGCAGCAAAGGTTTTTCATAACAGATAGGAAGCACAGGCGAATACTTCCAATTAACAAAAATATGAATAAAATGTTAAATAAAAAATCCTAATGTTTGACTGTCAATGAGTTACAGTCAAATGAAATAGGCTTCATCTAATACTTTACCAATTGTAGTTTTAAGATTGGCTAATTCGTACGGCAAAATTAGGTAATGCATCTAATCGATAAGTCGTGGGATGCAGTACTTTCACTCCTCTATGAATCACTACCACCCACACCTGATATTGCGTATTCGGTTGCAAGTACTCTACTGGAAAACTGCCATGGAAACCATTGGCATAATAGTGCTTACCAAGGGAAGAAACGAAAGATTTGAGCGAATACCGTTTTTGTCTGGTTGGAATATAATGCGACTGAGCGGCATTCTTCAGTAAGATATACGCTCCGTCGTTTTTATGAACTGAGCGAATAAACTGTTCATTAGTAAAGACCAATGCATGACCCATTTGTTTGGTTTCTAATGTAAATAAGTCGGCACTGACCTGATAAGGCATTTCAAAAAAGTAGTCCCTGGGAAGTTCGTATACTCCTGCCCGAATGGATTGTGTGGTAATGGTATCTACAGCTGACTGTAAGCTTAAGTAGATGGGGGAGCTGGGTAGGGCTCGGTTATGCTCCCAGCCATACATATCCGTATTTCGTTCTTTATAATAGTAGTCCAATGGAGCTACGTATTCGAAATAGCTAAACGAACAAACCAATACACTCAAAATTGTCCAGATACGAACCCAGCGTAGCGTAGGACGAAGCTGGCTAAATACTAAAATTGAAATGAGAATCAACCAGATAAAACCCATGTGTTTGTATCGGCTAATTAACACGGCCTGCGTACCTTCCATCGCTCGACCTACGGCAAAAGCAAGGATAGTAATACTGAAGTGAATAAGTCCACCCCATAGGGTAATCTTCCAGCGAGGGTAAGCAACTTTTGCGTGTTGAAAGGAAGGCTTAATGAAGAGGAAAGCCGAGTAAATAACAATACACCAAAAACTTAAACCCGTAGCCATAATTAGACCCGAGCGTAGTTTGAAGGGAAGGACGGTATTTAAATCCGTAGCCAAGCCACTGAAAGACAAGAAGTTGTAAAGGATGAGCCAGGGGTGTTGTAAATTATCCGAAAGCTTAGGCCGATACGCGGGTACCACCAACTGATAGTAATACAACGCAATCATTCCACCAATGACGAGTACCCAAATACCCGCGTGCTTCCAACGGTGCTGGAGTAGTAGTAAAACTAAACCCGTAGGTAAGACGAATGTGCCACTAACGTCACTGAGAATGGCAAGAATAGCCGCACCTAAAGCAAGTGTTAAATGACCTAATTTAGGTTTATATAAGTAGTACGCCGATAGCAAGGCAAAGAAGTGAACGACAATATGTTGCAAGGGAATCATTCCCCAGTAAATCGCTTCGTAGTACTGAATATGAAATAACAGAAAGGAAGCCGCGACTACCAGCAATAACGGTAGTTGGGCTTCTTTGATAATAGTATAGAAAAGATATAAAAAGCCCAGTAGCGAAAGAAGACCAACGAACATTTGAATCCGTAAGTCCAGGTGCCCGTTAATCAGGTAAATGAGTGTAGCTGCAATCCGATCCACCACAATCCGCCGTTCGTCATCCTGTACCCAAATAATATGAATGAATTCTTTCCAGGAAAAAGGGGATAGCTGCGTAAGCTTGGTAACGGGTTCTAATAAAGCGTCGTAGTCATCCTGAAAAGGAATGTTAGTTACGTACGCAAAGAAGGTATAAAAGAAAAGGCTAATCGGAATCAGGCTAACAAAGACAATCCATGTGGAGGAGATACTATTCTTGGAAATAGTAGAAGGCATTTTTTGAAAATAATTGGTTGAACGCAATCATTTAAAACAATACAGCCCCCGTTAAGAGGCTGTATTATAAGAATTAGGCTTGAGTCGGCGGATTTAACGCTTGCCAAATCAAATCAAGCAATGAATCTAGTCCTTCTCGCGTATACGATGAAAAGAACAAGTGAGGAACATCAGCAGGTAATTGCTCAATAAAGGTTTGCTTATCTTCTTCCGTTAATAAATCAGCTTTAGAAATAGCTAATAAACGGGATTTATCCATTAACTCAGGATTGTATTCCTGCAACTCATTCAGTAGAACTGCGTATTCTTCACCCGGATTTTCGGAAGAAGCCGGAATTAGGAAAAGCAGAATAGAGTTCCGTTCAATATGTCGTAAGAAGCGTAATCCCAAACCTTTACCTTGCGAAGCTCCCTCGATAATGCCCGGAATATCAGCCATGACAAACGAACGGAAGTCACGGTAGGGGACTACGCCCAAGTTCGGGACAATCGTCGTAAAGGGATAATCCGCAATTTCGGGTTTGGCAGCCGATACTACCGAAAGTAACGTGGATTTTCCGGCGTTAGGAAAACCTACTAAACCGACATCGGCTAGTACTTTCAACTCCAGAATAAACCAGACCTCCTGGCCATCTTCGCCGGGCTGAGAGGTGTGCGGAGCCTGGTTCGTGGAGGTTTTAAAGTGGGAGTTACCCAGACCACCACGGCCCCCTTCCAGCAGAATCATCTCCTGGTCGTTCTCCGTAATTTCAAACAGTACTTCGCCCGTTTCGGCGTCTTTGGCAATGGTACCCAGCGGTACGTCCAGGTACACATCTTCGCCCCGGGCTCCGGTACGGCGTCCGCCTTCGCCGGGTTGGCCTTTGCTAGCGATAACGTGTTTACGGTATTTAAGGTGGAGTAATGTCCAGACATTGGTACTACCCCGAAGAATGATATGGCCTCCCCGGCCTCCGTCGCCACCATCCGGTCCGCCCAGCGGAACGTGTTTCTCCCGGCGGAAGTGCGATGATCCGGCACCTCCGGGTCCTGAACGGCAGCAAATTTTTACGTAATCAATGAAGTTTGTTGTCACAGCCCTAGTAGGTAATCTAATCCGTGTCAGTACACGGCTTGAGTGAGTATGATCGTCCTTCTCCTAAATTTATGCAAAGTAAAGCAATGTTTTGCCTAGCCGGTAGCACTTCGCTCAAGTACGGCTGGATTCGGACGAAACAAAGCCCGAATAATCGGGCTATTTAAGGCCTAAGCCTGAATGAAAATAGGCCATTTCGGACGTTCCGAAATAGCCTATTTCAGTAATGCGAACGTATGTACTAAACGGCCGATTTTTCGATAGCCGTACAGATCTTCTCAAAAATTTCCTCGATAGCTCCGATTCCATAGACCGAGGTGAACTTACCCTGTCCTTGGTAGTAGTTTGCTACGGGCAGCGTTTTTTCGTTGTATTCCTGTACCCGTTTACGAATGAGTTCTTCGTTCTGATCATCCGGACGACCGGAAGTTTTTCCGCGTTCCAGCAAACGACGCGTTAATTCTTCCGCTTCTACTTCCAAAGCTACCATCGCTGAGATCGCCGTACCGTTTTCTTCAAGTAAGGTATCCAGAGCTTCGGCCTGGTTGACTGTCCGGGGAAAACCGTCGAAAATAAAGCCAGCGGCCTGTTTATTTTCTTTCAGTTTGTTGTCAATCATGCCAATTACTACTTCATCAGGCACCAGCAATCCCTGGTCCATCAGAGCTTTGGCTCTCAGTCCCAGTTCCGTACCTGCTTTAATTTCAGAGCGAAGCAGATCGCCGGTAGATAAATGGACGAGCTTGTATTTGTCAATCAACTTTTCGCTCTGGGTTCCTTTCCCGGCTCCCGGAGGGCCAAAGAGTACCAAATTAAGCATGAGACTATTGATATTCAGTATGAAACGATGTTAATAGGGCTGCAAAGGTACAATACTGCTCGGAAATAGAAAGCATCTGACTGGCTTTTACCCGTAATGTACTGTCGGGTTAGGTGTTTAAGTACTTCAAAGCCTTTTCCAGGTCCTCGGGTGTATCTACACAGGGGCTATCGTAAGTCGTTTCTACCATCTGAATTTTATAGCCGGCTTCGAGCCATCGGAGTTGCTCTAGCGACTCGGCTTTTTCCAGGGATGAAAGCGTAAGTTGCGTAATGGCCTGAAGAATATCCGTACGATAGGCATACATGCCTACGTGCCGGTAGTACGTATGATGTAAGTGCCATTCCTGAAGTGGATAGTTACGCAGAAACGGAATTGCCTGACGACTAAAGAGCATTACTTCACCCTTAGTGTTAAGGACGATCTTCGCTTCGCCCGGATCGTGCAGGGTTTCCGCTGACGTAACTTTAATCATCTGCGTAGCCAATTCTACCTCTCCATCCAGAACCTCTACTAATTCGTTTATTTGATTAGGATCTAGAAAGGGTTCATCTCCCTGAATGTTCAACACATACTGCACGGATTCGGGAGCCAGATGCGTTTCTGCCCAACTGGTAAAAGCTTCCCAACAGCGATCTGTACCACTGGGATGGTCTTCACGCGTAAGGACGGCTTTACCGCCAAAATTCTGGACGTGTTCAGCAATACGTACATCATCGGTGGCAACAATAACCTCCAGTAGTTTCGAAGCCTGAGCGGCTTCGTATACGCGTTGAATCATGCTTTTGCCCTGAATGTAGGCCAGGGGTTTACCCGGAAAACGGGTCGAAGCGTAACGGGCGGGAATGATTCCTAATACCATAGTTTTGGTTACGGGCTATTCAGTATGAAGCCATAGATGAAATTACTAATCAACCTTCGTTTTGTTTACAGGCTAATAGTAAAATTGCCTCCCGAACACATTCGCTCAGGAGGCAACAAGGGTATGCGTAGTTCAGTTACTTCCTACTGGAGCAAGAAACCGAAATCAATTAATCGTTCTTCAAATCCTGGATATCCAGCATGCCTACGGGCTTGCCGTTTTCCGTTACCAGAATTGTATCTACGCTGGTTTTCTTGAAAAGAGCAGCAGCGGCGTCGAGTAATTGGGTGCTTTCGATGGAAATAGGCGTTCCGTATTCGAAATCTCCCATTTTCTTCGACAGGACATCGCGACCACCGTCAGCCAGTTTCCGACGAAGATCACCGTCGGTAAACACGCCTTTCAAGTTACCCGCTTCATCCACAACCGTAACGCAGCCAAAGCCGTATTCAGTCATTTTAACGATGGCTTCCGTCAAAGAGATATCCGTCGTAACCGTTGGGTTAATGGTATTGATTGCCTGACCTACCGTAACGGTGATCAAACGCGTATGCTCGATGAACTGGTTCGTACCAATAGCCGTGAAGTTGTTTTCCGTCAGGGCTTTCATCAGTTTCCAGGGCACCGTAATGGTGTGGCAACCCAGGTCGATGGCGTTCCGTACGTGCTCGGTATTCCGTACCGACGAGAACATTACTTTTGAATCGAAACCGTAGGCTTCAACCAGTTCTACTACGTCACCGATCAGCGTCAGGGCGTCGTATCCCTGATCCTGCATCCGTCCGGCCAGTACGCAAATGTAGGTAGCACCGGCTACGGCTGCCATATACGCCTGTTGGATCGTGTATACCAGGTGAACGTTTACTTTCAGTCCTTTGTCTACCAGCGTGCGGCAGGCTTTAACGCCTTCCAGCGACACGGGGATTTTAAATACCGTACGCTTAGGGTCCAGACCCAGAGCCAGTTGGCGTTCCGCGTCGGCTACAATATCGGCGGCGGTTTCACCCAGTGCTTCGATCTGAAGAACGGGTACAATTTTAGAAAGCTCCACGATCGTTGCATCCAGGTCGCGAATTCCTTCGCGGTGCATAAACGTGGGGGTTGTGGTAAGACCGGTCAGAAAACCGAGTTGAAATGCCTCTTTGATTTCTTTTAAATCGGCAGAATCAAGATACAACTCCATGTGTGTAGTAGCAATGGCCGTTTTAGGTTAGGTTTCCGCGTTAGCTGTACCAGCGGGGGGATAACTTATTCACCAAAAACGTTACGCCTCTTTTAAAATGTTACTTAAAAAGTAAAGAAGGAAAGTAGTAGGCTGTGAAAATCAGGTTTGTTGCCGGTGAAGGACGTTTATCGATCAAGGCATTGGAAACGGAAAAACGGACTATTACTTTCTTATTGTTTTCAGGCAAAAATGAATCGCCGGATACTTGGCTGCAAAGTTGGCGATTTTCGGGGAGAATTTCAGAACAAATCCAAAGTCCTTTACTTCTGATTTTCAATCCGCCCGCGATTACCAATCCTGCTCCTTGAACCAGCCCGCGTACATGACGTAGTTATTGGCCGTACGGTCGAATACTTCTCCCGCCGCTTCCGACACGGGTTTGAGAAATTTAGCCGGGTTACCCGCATAAATGCTACCCGGAGGAACGATGGTATTCTGCGTGACAATGGCTCCGGCCGCAATGATGCTGCCCGTACCAATCACGGCTCCGTCCATGATAATAGCCCCCATGCCCACCAGTACACGATCTTCGATCGTACAACCGTGTACGACGGCGTTGTGGGCGATGCTTACGGAATCACCAATGATGGTTTGCGTTTTCTGATAGGTACAGTGAATCACGGCTCCATCCTGAATATTTGTACGATTGCCAATTCGGATGGCGTTGACGTCGCCGCGAATGACGGCATTGAACCAGACGGTGCAGTCATCGCCCATACTAACGTCACCAACGATGGTGGCGTTGGGAGCCAGCCAGCAGTTTTGCCCCAATTGGGGCGTATGATCCTGAACGGGTA
>NZ_JBMDWJ010000106.1:0-38476 GCF_048595215.1 Siphonobacter sp. | reverse complement strand
TCTTTCTACGAAGGAAATGGCTATTCGAGAAGAACAACCAATTCTGGTGCCTAAACCCAAGGTAAAAGTCAGACGTTCGGAGCAAGTCGTAAAAGTCGACTCAGTTAAAGTGACGCAGGAACGCTCCCGAAAAAAACTATGGGGTCGTTTGGCCGAAGCAATCAGTAATAAAAATTCGTATAACAATCAGATCAAAGTTTCATCGACGCAAAATAAATCGGATTCTCTACTCGAGGAAACCACAGCTATGTACGAAACGAATCTGAAAGCGATGGACAATTATTACAAGGATTTGCTGGCGTACCGAAAGGAATTAAACGCAACGGAAAAAGAATTACTGCGTCTGAACGGACTGATTTTTTCGAAACTTCAACTAACACTAACTGGCCTGAAGCAAAGTGAAGAAGAAGAAGCCGAACAGCAGCGAAAGCAACTGGTGGCGGGTACGCTTACGGACGTCCAGGAACTGAATCTACTCTCCCAAGGCAGTATTGCCATCATTTTCTTCCTGACGTGCAGTATCCTGTACACTATTTGGCGACTCTATAAAAATGAAATTTCCTTGTTACAGTACAGTAGACAAGTAACGAAGTACGCCAAAATGAAAGGTGATTTCTTGGCTACCATCAGTCATGAAATCCGGACACCGCTTAATTCCATTATTGGCTTTTCGGAGCAAATGGTGAAAACGGAGTTGCCGAAAGAACAACAGCCCAAACTGGAAGCCATTCGTTCGTCTTCGGGAATACTGATGACGCTTGTTAACGACATTCTGGACTTTTCAAAACTCGAAAGTGGCAAGATTGAATTAAGTGAAAAACCTTTTCAACCTTACCTCATTTGTCAGGAAATGCGGTCAATGCTTGGTATTCAAGCCGATAAAAAGGACATTACTTTACGTACCGAATTGCATTTTAATGCGGAAGCTACGTTGCTAGGCGATGGCTTTCGAATGAAGCAGGTATTGATGAACTTATTAAGCAATGCCATCAAGTTTACCCCTACGAAAGGTACGGTAACCTTAAGCTCTTCTCTGTCCCCAATTATGGGGGATCAGGTACTCTGGAGTTTTCAGATTAAGGATACGGGAATCGGTATTTCGAAGGAAAATCTAGGGATTATTTTTAATGACTTTCAGCAGTTGGAACACGATTCAAAAGTGGAGCGGTCGGTCGGTACAGGCCTGGGCTTAGCGATTTGCAAACGTATTGTGGAACTAGCGGGCGGTAGTATTAAAGTAACGAGTGAAGTAGGGGTAGGTTCCACTTTTTCAGTTGAAATTCCAATGAAATCAACCACCCAACCAGAAATGAAAACCATCCCCAACGAAGAACGTGAAATTCATGAGTTATTACAGGGAAAACAAGTACTCATCGTTGATGATAACAAGATGAACCTGCTACTGCTCAGTACCATCTTGAAGAAGAAAAATGTAACCTTCCAGCAAGCTACAAACGGCCAGGCCGCGTACGAGCTACTCGACGCCCATCCCTTTGATCTGATCATCACGGATATTCAGATGCCAGTCATGGACGGGGTCGAATTAACGCGGCAAATCCGGAGCCACGGTGATGGCAAGAAAGCCTCCGTTCCCATTATCGGCTTCACCGCCCAGATTACCGCAGAAGAGCAGGAACAGTACAGTAAACTGGGTATGAACGACTTTCTGAATAAACCCTTTGTGGAAAAAGACCTCAAAGCGGTTTTGAACAGAACGTTAAGCTCCGTAATGGTTTAATGCGATTCGGTCAGGTAATCGGCCTTGATCAGTTGCATGTGTTCATCGAAATGGTAAAAGCGGGGGGCACCCGTTGGAATGTCTACCTGCGAAATGGCCTGCTCACTTAACTGTTCGAGAGCCATCACCAACGACCGCAGGCTATTGCCGTGAGCCACGATGAGTACATTCTGCCCCTGCTGCAAACAGGGTACAATTGCTTGCTGGTAGTAAGGTAGCACCCGCTCCTGCGTCATTTTCAGACTTTCGCCACCGGGCGGGGCTACGTCGTAACTTCTTCGCCATAAGGCCACCTGTTCGATACCGTATTTTTCGGCAGTTTCGGCTTTATTAAATCCCTGCAAATCCCCGTAGTTACGCTCATTCAACGCCGCCGACTGATGCACGGGAATGGACGTTTGCTGAATATCTTCAAGGATAATGTCCAGCGTTTCCTGAGCCCGCTTTAGGGCTGAGGTGAAGGCAACCTGAAAAGAAATGGTTTTGAGCTTTAACGCCGTAAGCCGGGCTTCGTCCCGACCGTGCGTGGTAAGCTCCACATCTACTTCACCCGTAAATCTATTTTCAAGGTTCCATTCGGATTGACCATGCCGAACCAGTACTAATATTCGATCTTTCATAGTAACAAAGAAAAGCCACGCCCTCGGGAGTGGCTTCTCGGTTTATCCAACAATTTTCATTTGATCAGGATCCCAGGCAATGGGCTTTTTCTTTTCTACCGACAAATTACAGGCCAGTGACGGGGCTGCTGCCCGCAAGCCAAACGTCGCATCTTCTCTAACCAGGGCCGGTTTGTTTTCTCGAATAGCTTTCACGAATACTTCCATGTGAGACAGCCGGGCGTTGTACTTTTCGGGAGCGTTGAAGACAATATCGGTTTGTTTTTCGACCCCACGACTAAACTTATCCTTGGGGTATTTGGCGTCGTATTCCTTCAAAAAGGCTTCCTGCATCGCCTTGGGGTAGGTGATTAGGGCATCGTAGTTGAGGCTGAAAGGCGGAGCCTGCGGGCGTTTGAAACGACGCAGCACGAAACCATCTCCGTTTAATTCCAGCGAACCTTCCGTTCCAACTATCCGGCTGCGGTGGGAACCACCCCCGCCATCGGCCAGATTCACTCGTGTGAAAAACTGAAAGGATGGATGTTGATCCGTTTTCGGATAATCCATCACGCCGGTTACCAGATCGTAGGCGTCGCGGCCATCTTTCCAGTAATTTAAATCACCCAAAGCAAAAATTCGGTTCGGTCCCGTCGAGCCCGTAATGGTATGCAGCGTGGTAAGCAAGTGGACGAACAAATCACCCGCCACCCCCGTACCATATTCCTTATAGTTTCGCCAGCGGAAAAAGCGATTGGCCTCAAAAGGCCGTTTCGGAGCATCGCCCAGGTAACGATCCCAGTCCACCTGTTGCGGGTCCAGGTCAAAAGGAATGGTATATTGCCAGGCTCCCAAAGCGTCCACGCGATCATTGGTGGCTTCGACGAAAGAAATTTCTCCTAAAGCTCCGTCTTTTATGTACTTTTGAGCCTCGAGCACACCTACCGAACTGGCAGCCTGACTGCCCACCTGAAACACTTTACCCGACTTCTTCTGGGCAGCGATTACGGCAGCACCTTCCTCGATGTGATGAACCATGGGTTTTTCGCAATAGACGTGCTTGCCAGCTTCCAGAGCGGCGATGGAAATGTGGTCGTGCCAGTGGTCAGGAACCGCCACAATGACGGCGTCGATATCCGGACGGGATAAAATCTCGCGGTAGTCACGGGTCGTAAATAGGTTGTTACCCCATTTTTCCTTCGCTCGTACCAGGCGGGGATCGTACAAATCGCAAGCGGCTACCAGCTCTACGCCGGGCACCTGCAGAATGGTATCCACATCAAAGTGACCAATGATGCCGGCTCCGATGAGCCCGACCTGAATCGTATCATTGGGGGAGAAAGCCGAGCCCAGAGCCTCAAGCGGCATCCAGGACGCCATTGAGAGAGCCGCCGCCGAGCCGCCCATGTTTCGAAGAAAGGTACGCCGGGAGTTTTTCATAAAGAATGAGGTAAATGAGGTAGCGTGACAGAGTAACTAAAACATGGGTAAAATACAACTCTGCTTTGACATAGAAAGAGTTATCTAACGAATTTTTAAACTTTTTTAAAGAAGAACGATTAACCCCAAGAGCAAACTGCCGTGCTCGTATTTTCTAAGTATATGTCAATTGCCTTAACCATTGGTTCTTACGTAATCGTTCTTTTTTCGCTCATCCCCCTAATTCGAAGCGATCATTGGACTTTTCGCGTTTTCGAGTATCCCCGCAGCCAGAAATTTGTGCTGACTTTACTCTTGATTGTGCTCTGGGCCTTCTGGGGGGAAACCTCACAGCCCTTGACCTGGATTACCCTGGGAGTACTGGGTTTGAATCTCATTTATCTTTTCTATCAACTCTTTCCGTATACATTTCTGGCTCGAAAGCAGTTGTTGAGTCAGCGGGAGACCAATCCCGACCGTAGCCTCAGTCTGCTGATTTCGAATGTCTATCAGTACAATCGGGTATCGGAGAAACTACTGCGTTTGATTGATCGGATGGAGCCGGATATTGTTCTGCTGGCCGAAACGGACCAGTGGTGGGCCGAACAAATGCGGCCCTTGCACGAATCGTATCCGCACCGGGTACTCAAACCCATTGACAACACGTACGGTATGTTGCTGTACTCGCGGTTGAAACTGACGGATGCTTCGGTGAAATTTCTGGTGGAAGAGGACATCCCGTCCATTCATGCCAAAGTCTGGTTGCGTTCCGACGAGCCCATTCAACTGTATTGCCTGCACCCAACCCCTCCCGTACCGCAGGAAAACCCACGATCAACCGAACGGGATAAGGAAATATTGATGGTAGGACGGGAAGCCAAGCAATCGGATATTCCAGTGATTGTGGCGGGAGACATGAACGACGTGGCTTGGAGCTATACGACGGATCTTTTTTTAAAAACCAGTGGCTTGCTAGACCCCCGGCGGGGCAGGGGATTTTACAGTACGTTTCACGCAAAGATTCCTTTTCTGCGTTTCCCGCTCGATCACGTGTTCTGTTCGTCGGACTTTAAATTACTACAGCTCCAGCGGCTGCCTAGTATCGAGTCGGATCACTTCCCGATGTTTATAAAACTGGCGTATAATCCCAAAGCCGAACAGGAGCAGGAGCAAAACGAACTGGAAGCCAGCTCGGAAGAAAAAGAATTGATTACGGAAAAAATTAACGCCGACACGGAAAGTGACGGCGAATCCCAACCCAGCAAAAATCCGCTGGGCACCTAAAGAAAGGGTTTAAGATAAGTAAGCTGCATGTAAAAAGGTAGTAAAGACCTCATAAGATAGGCCTCTACTACCTTTTTACATGCAACAACTATCAACTAAAAACCAGCAACTATCCTACGAGTTCCCAAGCCGCCGCTACCGAATCCACGGGAAGCTGACAGGCCCGGTTGTAGCACACATACACCATGGTGCGACCCTCGGTTGAGTCGCGGTGTAGTAACAGTGGGAGGGTGCCGGACTCCTCAGCCCCCGTAAGCACCTTGTTGGGTAAGTATCTCGATTCCAGTTGCCGACGGTATTCCTGTACCAATGGACCCACAATCGCGATTTCAACGGTGGGTGAACTGTGATAACTCGCCAGACTGGCCCAGTGCGGTAAAAACTCCGGATTACTCGCTAATAGCCCTTTGACTTTTTGCAGCATCTGATGGGAACGCTCGCCAAAATCGGGCCGATCGAGCAGCAAACTGAGCGTGTACAAAGCCGTCGCCATGATACTGTTGGACGAAGGAATGACGTTATCGAACAACTCCTTCTTACGAGCAATCAACGCATCTGAAACGGTACGATCGGTAAAGAAAAACAGACCGTCGGCTTCGTCCCAAAAATGCGAAATGGCATAGTCTGCCAGCTGTTCGGCTAGTCGTAACCAGCTTTCATCAAACGTGGCCTGGTATAAATGAGTAAAGGCATCCGCTACAGCGGCGTAATCTTCCAAGAATCCCGGAATACGGACCTGTCCTTCTTTGTAGGAATGAAAAAGCTGTCCGTCCTCTAGTAGCCGATCTTTAATGAACTGAGCATTCTGTAAAGCCAGAGCCAGAAATTCCCCTTCGCCAAAGGTCCGGTACGCATCGACGAGTCCTTTCAGCATAAGCCCGTTCCAAGAAGTCAGAATCTTGTCATCAAGACCCGGATGAATACGCGAATCACGAACCTGCCGTAACTTCTCGAAGAGACCGTCCATTTGTCCGGAAATCAATTCGTGCTCCTGCTCAAAGGATTCGAGCGTCCGCTGGGGAAAGAGAATGTTCTTGCCCGTGGCATGACCACTCGACTCCTCGTGATAATTGCCTTCTTCGGTCACCTGGAAGTAGTCGCACACCAGTTCACCCCAGACCGGACCCAGAATTTCCAGAATTTCAGTTTTCGTCCAGGTATAAAACTTGCCTTCTTCCCCCTCGCTGTCGGCATCCAGTGCCGAATAAAAACCGCCCTCGGGATGAGTCATTTCCCGCTGTAACCACTCGACGGTCTGGTACACGACCCGTTTGTACAGCGGCTCTTTCGTCGCTAGCCAGGCTTCCGAATACAGGCTCAGAAGCTGGGCGTTGTCGTATAACATTTTCTCGAAGTGGGGTAGAAACCATTCGCCATCCGTGGAGTACCGGGCAAATCCGCCGCCAATCTGATCGTAAATACCGCCCAGGGCCATGCGATCGAGCGTATGCCGTACGGCTCTTATGGTGTCCGGCTCGTACGTCTGCTGGAAATACCGCAGGGCAAACAACCAGATGACGGGCATCGGAAACTTGGGAGCTCCGTTCGTACCGCCGCGTTCGACGTCAAAGGAAGCGGCCAGTTTGGTATACGTCGTTTTGAGTTCTTCCGGGGTGAAGTCAACCGGCAGGCCCGTCGGTACGGGCAGCCCGTATTTTTCCGTTTCCGAATAATGCATGTTTCGGGTAAATCCCTCCGCTGAATCCTGGAGAGCCTGACGCTGCGTCTGAAACGCTTCGCCAATTTGCTGGCAGATGCTCATCCAATTACGGGCCGGAAAGTACGTTCCGCCGTAAAAAGGCTTGGCGTCCGGCATGAGAAACACATTGAGCGGCCAGCCACCCCGAATGCCCATGGCCTGAACCGCGTCCATGTAGATGGCGTCCACATCGGGGCGTTCCTCCCGGTCTACTTTAATACAAACGAAATGTTCGTTCATGAGCCGGGCTACGCTCTCCTGCTCGAAGGATTCCCGCTCCATGACGTGGCACCAGTGGCAGGCCGAGTAGCCAATCGAAACCAGGATGGGTTTATCTTCTTCACGGGCTTTTCGCAGGGCGTCTTCCCCCCAGGGATACCAATCGACGGGGTTATGGGCGTGCTGACGGAGGTAGGGAGAACTTTCGTGGACAAGGCGATTCATGGCAATAGAAGGTAGATGAAAGCGTAAAAAAATCGAGAAGTGACAGCGTTCCGCTGACGAGTCCTCGGAAATTAACGGACGACAATCCGCTTGCTAACGGAATGAGTTCCGTCCCAGAGCCGTACTAAATACATGCCAGGAGCCAGATTCTGTACGGAAAGTGGTAGGGCAGTGGAACCACTCCCAAGGCTGACCGACTGCTCGTGTACGGTTTGGCCCGACAAGGCCACCAATTGTACCCGGACGCTGCGATTCTGTGAAGAAAAAATATCGAGCGTAAGTTGGTTCGAAGCCGGATTGGGACTGGGTTTAAAATCCAGCAGACTCAACGCTGATTCGGGCAGCTCATAGGTACACAGGAGCGTTTCCCGACCGCGTAAGGTGAGCGTTTGTTTCCAGTTTCCGACCTCCGCCGTAATTGTAGTAGTCGCATTTTCTGCCGCGTAGGGATTGTGAGCGGCAATCAGGATCTGGTTGTTTTTAATGATGCCCCGCCAGATAGGGTCCTGATCCGCAAAGTGATCGCGGGCGGATTTGGGGGTGTAGGCCATTCCTCCCGTAAAGAAATCCTTAAACTGGGAAATGCGGTACAGGCCCTGAACGAAATATTCGTAATTCGCCAGATTCTCATTCGTGCCCGAGTTACCCGGACTTTCCCAAAGCCATAAGCCTTTCGCTCCGGCAAAAAACGGAAAAATGGCGGTGGCTTCGGCCATCCAGGGGCGAATGGGCTGATTGATCCAGTTCCCCGTATAGCGTAGCCACACAATCGGAATAATGTCTTTCGAAGACCAGGCTTTATTGGCTTCCACTTGAAAAAGCAGATACGCCAGATAATTCCCCGCATACGGATTCGGATACTCGTAGAGGTAGTACGCCGAGGGCAGCAGGAAATCCTGCCGGTTATAGAAGGAACCACCCACCGTGTTGGTTAACGTGTCTTTGGTCAGGTAATGGATGCGTTCGACGTTGCTGGTCCAGTCCTGCCAGCTATTTCCGTCGATATTCAGAAACGTATTGCGGATGGGCGTATCGGCGTAGGCGGTGAGTTTGGTCGACGTACTCAGGCCATTTTCCCGGAGGTAATTCAGGGGAGCCGCGTACAAATTCTGCATATCCCGCTGGTACCGGGTCAGAAAGGCCGCATCGTTGAGCTGGAGGTACGAAGGCGGAACCAGATTACGGCGTTTAAGACTGAGAATACTATCGTTGGTATTGTAATGCCGCTCAATATCAGCCATCAGGATATCAGCTTCCGGAAAGGCTTTCCCCCGCGAGTCGTTAAACAAATTGGCGAAGGCTCGCATTTCGCCCGCCCATTTATCGCGGTATCGGTTGAGGTCATTGGCCCAGGGCGATTCGAGTACATCCCAGGGTTGACCAATCCCCGTAGCGGTGCCGTACCACAACAAGGCTCGGTTGGCCCTGGGCAGGTTGCCGTCTGCTCCGGTAAAGGCCGCCAGGTGAGTAAACCCCTTACGCAAGGGCGTTTGCTGAGTATCGTTCAACCGCGGTCCACTATAAATCAGCGTGAAAGGCAGGGTGAAATCCGGGAATTGCTGCCAGTTAATGACTCCATTTTGCGTGGAAGGCTGAAACGCGGGAGCGGGACAATTCTGCGAGAAGGCGGAAAGAAAGCAGCTGTTCAGCAGGGCCCAAAAAGCAATCAGACGAATGACGGAAATGGATTTCAAGCCGATAGATTTAGGTTTAATGCAACAAAATAACGGCACTTTTTGCAGAGTGGAAAGGCAATCCCTACTTTTGACTGAACGTTAGTACGGCGTCAGTCACCGTCTTTCTTTCCAACGCTCATGATGAAAACACTCGTTTTGGGATTACTGAGCCTGGTGCTCTTTACCTTTGTTTCCTGCAAAAAAGACCCCGACCAGCCAGCAACTTCTGCCAAAGAAGACATGCTGATCAATACGCCCTGGAAACTCAACCGGGTGACCGACGTGGATGGTAAAGTTATCGACCGAAGCCGCCTGGGGGTATTTACGGATGCTATTTATGCCATGTCCATTCAGTTTCAGACCAATAACCGCGTACGGGCTCTCAATGAAAGCGGGCAGGTACTCAACGGTGGAACGTGGTATCTGAAAGAAAACGAAACGGTGGTAGATATCGACGTGAGTGGTTTCGCCGGAGCCTTTAAACTGGTCACGTTAAGCAGTAACAGCCTGACGTTACAGCAAAGCAATGTACAAGTAGACGGCAAAGCTCAGTCGGCCAATCTGGAATTTATTCCGAGTAAATAGAATACGGTACTTAAAATCATGCATGAAGCCCGAAAATTCGTTTTCGGGCTTTCCTATTAACTGGCCACGCCGAAAGTACGGTACGGCTTTACTCCTAAAACACGTTACCTTGCGGAAGTTTAATCGTACGTCCTCTTGCCTATGAAATCATTTTTAACAACCCTTCTGGTTGGTAGTTCTACGTTTCTGTACGCTCAGCAAGGCGGAAATCTTACCTGCGAGCACCTGAAAAACCCGCTGGGGATCGATGCTCCGCAACCTCGCTTCAACTGGCACATGCAGGATTCAAGGCCCGGAGCCCGGCAAACGGCGTATCAGCTTTTTGTGAGTACCGATTCTCTGCAGGTACAGAAAGCGGCCCTGTGGCAATCGGGCAAAATTCCTTCCGGTCTGAATCAAGCCGTATACAAGGGGCCGGCTCTGAACCCCTACACCAAATATTACTGGGCCGTGGTACTCTGGGATCAGGACGGAAAAGTCGCTCCCCTGAGCTCAGTAGCGAGTTTTGAAACGGGCCTGATGAACCAGCTCAACTGGAAGGGCTCCTGGATTTCTGATTCCCGCGATATTAAAATTAAACCCGCTCCGTACTTTCGGAAAGCCTTCCAGACGACGAAGAAGATTCGTTCGGCCCGGGCGTATGTGGCAGCCGCTGGTCTGTACGAACTCTTTATCAACGGTCAAAAAGTCGGTAATCACCGCCTGGATCCCATGTACACGCGGTTTGATCGCCGAACCCTGTACGTGACCTATGACGTAACCAAACAGCTACAGGAAGGGAAAAATGCCATTGGTATCCTGCTCGGCAATGGCTGGTACAACCACCAGTCAACGGCGGTATGGTATTTCGATCAGGCTCCCTGGCGGAGTCGCCCCTCGTTTTGTCTGGATGTACGGGTGACCTACGAAGATGGCAGTACGGAAACGATCTCAAGTGATACGTCCTGGAAAACAGCCCTGAGTCCGATTGTGTTCAATAGTATCTACACCGCCGAGCATTACGATGCCCGGTTGGAACAGGCCGGCTGGAATACGGCAGATTTTGACGATTCGAAGTGGAAAAATGTCATGAATCGACCCGCTCCTTCGCAGCATATCGTAGCTCAGGCCCTGCACCCGATTCGCAACGTCGAAGAAATCCGGACGGCCTCGCTGGTACGGCTTAATGATACGACCTGGGTGTATAATATGGGTCGAAACATTGCGGGCGTTAGTGAATTAAAAGTGAAGGGGAAATCGGGTACGGTCGTCCGGCTCAAACACGGTGAACGGTTGTATGAAAACGGTCGGGTTGACCTGTCGAATATCGACGCCCACTATCGTCCCACCGATAATCAGGACCCTTTCCAGACCGATATTGTAACCCTGAGTGGCCGGGAAGATACCTTCATGCCCCGCTTCAATTACAAGGGTTTTCAATACGTGGAAGTTACGTCGCAGGATCGGGATCTCGAACTGACGCCCGCCAGCCTGACGGCTTATTTCATGCACAGCGATGTGCCGCCGGTAGGGCAAGTACAGTCCTCGAATCCGACGCTGGATAAAATCTGGTCGGCCACGAATAACGCGTACTTGTCGAACCTGTTTGGGTACCCGACCGACTGCCCCCAACGGGAGAAAAACGGCTGGACGGGCGATGGACAAATCGCGATCGAAACGGGACTCTACAGCTTCGATGGCATTACCATTTACGAAAAATGGCTGGCTGATCATCGCGACGAGCAGCAGGCCAATGGCGTATTACCAGCCATCATCCCAACCAGCGGCTGGGGCTACGACTGGGCCAACGGTCCAGACTGGACGAGTACCATTGCGGTCATTCCCTGGAACCTGTATCTCTTCTACGGCGATACCAAGCCGCTGTCTGACAATTACGAAAACATCAAACGCTACGTCGATCATATTACGGAAATCGCTCCTTCGGGCCTGACGACCTGGGGCCTGGGCGATTGGGTACCGGTAAAATCCAAGTCGCCCGTTGAGCTGACGTCGAGTATTTATTATTTCGTTGATGCTACGATTCTAAGCAAAGGGGCTGGGTTACTCAACAAAACGGAAGATCAGGCCAAATACGCTGCGTTGGCAAAGAAAATTCAGGACGCCATCAATGCTAAATACCTCAATTCCCAAACAGGTATGTATGGCTCTGGCCTGCAAACAGAACTGGCCGTACCCTTGCAGTGGGGTGTGGTTCCCGAAAACCTGAAAGCCAAAGTAGCCGACAATCTGGCAAAACGGGTGAAAGCCGATGGCAATGCCCTGGACGTAGGCTTATTGGGTACGAAAGCCATTTTGAATGCCTTGAGCGAAAATGGCCATGCGGACGTAGCGTACATGCTGGCTTCCAACGAAAAATATCCTTCCTGGGGCTGGTGGATTAAAAATGGAGCCACGACCTTGTACGAGAACTGGGACATTCAGGCCAAGTCCGATATTTCACTCAACCATATCATGTTCGGGGAAATCGGGGCCTGGATTTACAAAGGGCTGGGAGGCATCAAGCCCGATCCGACGCAGCCGGGTTTTAAAAATGTACTACTACGCCCCAACTTCGTAGCTGGACTGGAGCAATTCGAAGCTCAGCACGAGGGCCCGTATGGTCGCATTGTTTCTTCCTGGAAACGGACCGGTAAAACCGTCGAATACAAGGTTAGTATTCCGGCCAACAGTACGGCTTCTGTTTTTCTGAAAGGAAAGAAAGTAACCTTAGCGGGCAAGCCGGTAACGGTAACGAAGCCGAGTGAAGGCTACAAAGTAGGAGCAGGCGATCATACGTTTGTCATCGAAGAATAAGGAGGTTACAACCCGTATAAAGAAAGGCTAGCCCGGATCAATCCAGGCTAGCCTTTTATCATTTCATGAGTAACCGATCCAGTCATTCAAAAGGTTTGCAGCATTGCATATACAGAAAGCCAATTTCGGGAGTAGACAAGTGTAGAAACGAATGCTACAACGCAATCGCAATACCGTACCAACTCTAAATCCTAAACAACTAAGGCCATTCTAAACCCAAAACTCCAAACCCAAAACGAACCGCCACCACTGAAAACTCAATTCAAGTAAATCCCGTCTTCTTCGAGGCGAATAACCCGCTCCCGGTACAAGGCTCCGATGGCTTTTTTGAAGGCCTTCTTGCTCATTTGCAGCGTTGAATAAATCACGGCAGGGTCGCTGTTGTCGGTAAGTGACAGAAAGCCGTTTTGGTCCTGTAGCGTCTTTAGAATTTTCTCCGTATTGACGTCAATGCTGTGGTAGTACCCTTGAGGTTGCAAAGAAAGGTCAATCGATTTATCAACCCGTACCTGCTTGATATACCCTTTTACTTTATCGCCAATGGTCAGCGGCTGAAATACCTCGTTGTAGTAAATCAAACCCCGGTAATGATTATTGATGATGGCATTATAGCCCAAGTCACTTCGTTCGTAGATCAACAGGTCCACTTCATCGCCGGGAGCAAAGGGAATCCGCTCGTACTCTAGATACTGACCCACTTTACAGGTACCGATGAGGCGGTCGGTCTCCACGTCTGGTACGAGTGCCACCACGACCGATTCACCTTCCTGCAAGGGATGCAGTTGTTCGCTGAAGGGTACCAGCAGATCTTTCTCCAGTCCCCAGTCCAGAAAAGCCCCGAATTTACCAGCCGATTTTACTTTCAGTACGCCAAACTCGTACAACTCCAGATACGGTTGCAGCGTGGTGGCTATGAGCCGGTCCTCCGAATCACGGTACACAAATACTTCGATCTCATCTCCCTCTTCCAGTCCTTCCGGAATGTATTTGTTGGGTAGAAGTAATTCATCTTCACCATTGCCTAAAAACATGCCTACGCTGGTGAGTCGGAGGGCCGTCAGTGTATTTTTTTTTCCTACAGAAATCATAAAACGATCATTGAGGTACAACCCTGGGTTGCACAATTCCTACCGCAAAGTTCTGCTTTTTTAATCAGGAATGAGCATTAGGTCCTATTCATTTATTCATTCCTCACGTTCCCACCTGAGGTACGTATAGGAGTCAACGTATACTAGGTTTCTAACCTTATGCTAGTAATCGAATCCTACAGGCTCCCCCAATTTGTGGTAGATACGAATGTTAATAAAAGCTAAAATTGTACATTGCCTATTATTATTGATTTGAATCAAAGAACATCATTCAATACATATAAAGGATTGTTTGCTGGTTTTTAAGGTAATAACGATAGTATACGTAAGTTTTAAAGCAATCGTTAGGTTGGTACTTTTAGACGATACGTCGACGTTTTATACGATTTTATCTTACAAAGAATGATTATAAATTGGTATAGTATAATTAATTATAGAAATATTTTAAAATTCATGTTGCTTGTGTTGAATAATTGGATAAAATTGTGAAGTAAAGCTTCAAAACCCTAATACAATTACCATGATGAACCACTTATACCAGTTAGGAAGGGTAGTATTTATACTCACTCTTCTGGGATTATTTAGTGGGATGGGAGAAGCCTGGGCTCAAAACCGTCAAGTGACGGGTAAGATTATAGAGCCATCGGGCCAACCCATTCCCGGAGCCAGTGTGTTAATAAAAGGAACCACCAGCGGAGCCAATACGAACACGAACGGCGAGTTTACGGTAACCCTCACCTCAACGGATGCGGTATTGCTGATTACGGCCGTCGGCTATAAAACGCAAGAAATCGTCGTCGGTAATCAAACGCGTATCGATGTCACGCTTCAGGAAGAAGCCGCTTCGCTGAATGAAGTAGTGGTTACGGGTTATACGACGGATAGCCGTCGGGAAACGACCGGAGCCGTTTCCACCGTAAAAACCAAAGATCTGACCGTAACGCCTTCTGGTAACGTCGAGCAACAATTGCAGGGACGGGTAGCGGGGGTAACCGTTATCACCAATGGTCAGCCCGGTACAACCAGTCAGGTACGGGTACGGGGCTTTGGTGCCTTTGGCGGTAACGAGCCCTTGTATATCGTTGATGGGGTACCGACCAGCTCGACCGAATTTCTAAATCCCGACGATATCGAATCGACTACCGTATTAAAGGATGCGGCCTCCGCTTCTATCTACGGAGCCCGGGCGGCTAGCGGGGTTATTGTGTATACGACGAAGAAAGGTCAGCGACAGGCTCGGAAATTAACCGTTACGTATGATGGCTTATTTGGCTTGACGGATCCCGGTAAAGGACAGCAAATGATGAATCCTACGGATTTCGCCAACTGGACCTGGAATGCGTACCGGAACAATGGCTGGAAGGTGGGCGATGACGAATGGACTCACCCGCAGTTTGGGAATGGAGAAAACCCCGTTATTCCGGACTATTTGATGGTAGGAAAGAATTATGGCGTCGTGGGCAACTTGGATTTGAACGCGGAACGGGCCAAATACAATGTCAATTTTGATGCAGGCGATATTTATCAGGTGGTAGCCACCAACCGACAAGGCACCGATTGGTACAAAGCCATCACTCGTACGGCTCCGTTGATGCGGCACTCGCTGGGTTTTTCGGGTGGTACTGAATCCAGCCGTTACTACGTAGGCCTGGGTATCCAGACGCAAGCGGGTATCCTGAAATACAACGATTTCAAGCGATATAGTATACGGGCCAATACGGAATTCGATGTGCTGAAAAACCTTCGCATCGGTCAGAACTTCCAGGCTACCTACCGGCAGGTGCTCGGTCAGTCGGGAGGAAACGGTGGAGCCGGGGTTTCCGCGGATGAAAACGATATTCTCTCGGCGTTCCGGATGCCTTCCATCATTCCCATTTACGACGTATTCGGGGGTTATGCGGGTACGGCGGCGAAGGGCTTCAACAACCCCCGTAACCCCGTGGCCTCGCGGGATGGTCAGAGAGACAACCGGGGCTTTGGTGCCAGTGCTTTCGGCAATGCGTACCTTGAATTTGACCCCATCCAAAATTTAACCCTGCGGAGTAGCATTGGGGGAAGTTATACGGGTTATAGTAACTGGGGTTACAACCGTCGTCAGTACGAAAACTCGGAAAACAACTCAGCATTCAGCTACAATGAAACCTACGGCTTCAACTTTGCCTGGACGTTTACGAACACGGCCAACTTCAAAAAAGACTTTGGTCTGCATAATGTCGACGTACTGGTAGGACAGGAGGCACTGAATACGGGAGCGGGTCGCGAAAACCGTACTTCCGGTCAGAGTCCATTCTCGATTGATAAAAATTATGTTACAATCACCAACGTATCCTCGCGGGTGGCTAACAGTGACTTGTACCGGGGAGCTACGTTCTACTCCTTATTTGGTCGCCTGAAATATTCCTTCAACGAAGGGAAGTACGTGGTGACGGGTCTGGTTCGCCGCGATGGCTCGTCTAAATTCGCTGCCGCTAATCGGTTTGGGGTATTTCCCGCCTTCTCAGCCGCTTGGCGAATCTCGGAAGAACCTTTCCTGAAAAATGTCGGCTTTCTACAGGATCTGAAAATTCGCGGAGGCTGGGGTATCATGGGTAACTCGAACAACGTAAACCCCACCAACCAGTATAGCTTGTACGCGACCAACCTGGGTCAATCGGCGTACGATTTGAACGGTACCAACTCCAGTACGCTCGAAGGTTACTACCGCTCGCAAATCGGGAACCCTTTTGCTAAATGGGAGAGCAGCGTTACCTCCAACATTGGCTTTGACGCCACGTTGTTCGATGGTAAACTGGATGTGATTCTGGACCTCTGGCGAAAAAATACGAAAGACTTATTGTTCCAGGTTCCCGTTACTGCCGAAGTGGGTTCTTCCGCTCAGTTGCCCTACGTAAACTCAGGTCAGATGCGGAACCAGGGTATTGACCTGCAAATCATCAATCGGGGAAAAATTACCAGCGATCTGAATTACGAAGTAAATGTAACGGCGGGCTGGCTGGACAATAAAATCGTTTCGCTGGCTCAGGGACTCAAATACCTGACTTCGGTGAACCCAGGTTTCCGGGGAATCAATCCCATCCGTAACCAATTGGGCTACTCCATCTCCTCGTTCTACGGGTATAAAGTAACGAACCTGTTCCGCGATCAGGCGGAAGTAGATGGGGCTCCGCAACAAGATGGTGCCGGTCCCGGACGTTTCCGCTACCAGGACCTTAACAACGATGGCGTAATCAATGCCGATGACCGTACTTATTTGGGCAGCCCAGTACCGAAGTTTGTGGGTGGTTTGAATCTGACTCTGCGGTACAAAAACTTCGATTTTGTAACCTATCTCTATACGTCACTGGGTAACAAAGTGTTCAACGTATCGAAGTGGTTTACGGATTTCTATCCTTCGTTTGCCGGAGCAGCCATCAGCGAACGGGTGAAAGAATCCTGGACGCCCAACAATCTGAATGCCAGCATCCCCATTTTCGAAAGTGCGTCGAACTTCTCTACCAACACGCAATCCAACTCGTTCTACGTAGAAAATGGTTCGTACCTGCGTTTACAGAACCTCTCCTTAGGCTATACGCTGCCCGCACCCACGCTGAGTAAGCTGCGGATGCAGAAACTGAGAATTTACGTTTCGACAAATAACCTCTTTACCATAACCAAGTATCAGGGTCTGGACCCGGCCGTAGGGGGTAACGCCGATACCAATTTCGGTATTGACGTTGGAAACTACCCCGTAACCCGTAGTTGGGTAGCCGGTATCAACCTTGCTTTTTAATCGGGAACCTTCTGGTAACAAAAGGAAAACCATTCTTATCGAACACTATGATGAGTGATACCATACAACTCTTAACAAAGAAACGCACTGCACTGACGGCCCTAGTTTTGGCCGCAACCGCCCTGGTCTGGTCTTGTAAAGACGACTTTCTGGAAATTCCAGCGACGGGTGCACTGACGGATTCACAACTGTCCACCACCAAGGGACTCGATGGACAGCTCGTCGCCGTCTACGCTCAGCTCAACGGACGGGGTACGCGGATGGCGAGTGCCAGCAACTGGGTCTGGGGTAGTATTCGGGGTGGGGATGCCAACAAGGGTACTAACCCAGGGGATTACACCGACCTCAATCCGATCCAACGCTTTGAAACGATTACGACAAGCGTGCCGGTGCAGGAAAAATGGAATGGGAACTACGAAGGCGTGGCCCGAGCCAACGCAGTACTGCGAATCATGGCGAAGGCGGGTTCTGCCATTCCCGAAGCGGACCAGAAGCGAATCGCCGCCGAAACCCGATTTTTACGGGGCCATTATTACTTTGAATTGAAGCGGGAATTTGGCAATACGCCCTACGTCGATGAGAGCATTGACTACGGAACGGGAATCGAAAAAGTGCCCAACAACGCCGACCTCTGGCCTAAAATTGAAGAGGATTTCAAGTATGCCTACGCAAACCTGCCGGAAACGCAGGGATCCGTAGGTCGGGCCAACAAGTGGGCGGCCGCTTCGTACTTAGCCAAGGTGTACATGTACCAGTCCAAGTTCAGTGAGGCGAAAGCATTGTACGACCTGATCATTGCTAATGGTAAAACCAGTAATGGCAAGAAATACGGACTGGTAGCCAAGTACTCCGACATCTTCAAGGCCTCGAATGACAACCACGAAGAATCCATCTTTGCCATTCAGGCGGCGGCCAATACGGGCAACGTCAATAACGCGAACCCGGAATTTGACCTGAACTTCCCCTACAATACGGGAACGGCTGGTCCGGGTAACTGCTGCGGCTTTTTCCAGCCGAGCTTTGAGCTGGCCAATTCTTTCCGTACCACTGCCCAGGGACTGCCATTGCTGGATGGATCGTATAATAATTCGGGAAATGAGGTAAAAACGGACATGGGTCTGGAAACCAGCCAGAGCTTCACTCCCGACGCGGGCAACCTCGATCCGCGAATCGATCACTCGATTGGCCGCCGGGGTATTCCGTACCTCGACTGGCAGGACTTTCCTGGCAAAGACTGGATTCGGGAACAGTCCTACGGCGGACCGTATTCTCCGAAAAAATACGTGTACTACAAGTCAGACGTAGGTTCTTTACAGGATAACAGCTCCTGGACGCCCGGTTACACGGCCATCAACTTCACCATCCTCCGTTTCGCGGATGTATTGTTGATGGCAGCCGAAGCCGAAATTGAAGTGGGATCGCTGGAAAAAGCTCGCGAGTATGTCAATCTGGTACGCAAACGGGCGGCCAATTCGGCGGGTTTTGTGAAACGAAGCAACGGCTCCGACGCTGCCAAATACGTGATCGGCACGTACGATACGGCCTGGACCGACAAGGCGGCGGCTCGTACCGCTGTTCGTTTTGAACGCAAACTGGAGCTCTCGGGGGAAGGCCATCGCTTCTTTGATCTGGTTCGCTGGAAAACGGCGGCTACGGAACTTAATGCGTACCTCACCTACGAAGGCCGGAAATTATCGGGTGCATTGGGTGGAGCGAAATTCACCACCAATCAGGATGAATACTCGCCCATTCCGCAGGCTCAGATCGACTTGCAGGGACGGGACGTACTGAAGCAGAATCCCGGCTATTGATTAGACCAAACCCTTCAACCCCGCGGATTTCCATTCGCGGGGTTTTATCCATTCCTAACCTGGCACTATTTCCTGAATGACCTTTTTACGAATGAAACAACTATCCGTTTGGGTTGGACTAGCCGGACTGCTGGGGGGCCTTACGGCTTGTGATCAACCGCTGTTTAGTAACCTGTCCGCCGCTGATACGGGCATCACCTTTGCCAACCGGATTGTAGAAAATGATTCCATCAATGTGCTCGATTTTGAGTACACGTACAATGGTGCGGGCGTAGGTATCGGCGATTTCAATAACGATGGTCTGGCGGATGTGTACTTTACGGGTAATCAGGTGGCTAATCAGTTGTACCTGAATAAGGGCCATCTGAGTTTTGAAAATATTACGCAAAAAGCGGGTGTAGAGGGCCAAGGTCGCTGGTGCTCGGGGGTAGCCGTGGTGGACATTAATGCCGACGGCTGGCTGGATTTGTACGTCTGTGCGACGGTTAGTAAGAGTCCCGAACGGCGGGAAAATCTGTTGTACATCAACCAAACCTGTAAGCCTGGGGGGACGCCTACGTTTCGGGAAATGGGCCAGGTCTATGGCGTAGCCGACAGCGGTCATTCGACCAATGCGGCTTTTTTTGACTACGACAATGACGGCGACCTGGATTTGTACGTATTAACCAACGAAATGGAGCCCGAGCGGCATCCCAATAATTTTCATTATAAACACCGGGACGGTTCAGCCTCTAACACCGACCGACTGTACCGAAACGAAGGGACGGATCCGGTTTTGGGTCATCCCGTGTTTAAAAATGTGTCGAAAGAAGCCGGAATCACGATTGAGGGATATGGACTGGGCCTGAATATCTGCGACATCAATCAGGACGGCTGGAAGGACATCTACGTAACCAACGATTACATCAGCAATGACCTGTTCTGGATTAACAATCAGGACGGAACTTTTACGGATCGCTCGGCGGAGTATCTGAAGCATACGAGTGCCTCGGCCATGGGGATGGATATTGCCGATCTGAACAATGACGGTCAGCCCGAGATCATCGCTCTGGATATGCTGCCCGAAGACAATTACCGGAAAAAAATGTTTCTAAATCCGGCTAGTTACCAGACCTACATCAACAACGAAATTTTTGGGTATCAATACCAGTATGTTCGCAATACGTTACAGCTAAATCAGGGGCTGGTTCCGGACGCATCAGGCAAACGTCGTCCGGTCTTTTCTGATATTTCCATGCTGGCGGGCGTGGCGGAAACGGACTGGAGCTGGACGCCACTGGTGGCCGACTTTGATCAGGACGGTTACCGGGACATTATCGTGACAAACGGCTATCCGAAAGACATTACGGATCACGACTTCGTGGCCTATCGGGCCGATGTGGGTTCCATCGCGGGTTCGGATTTGTTGCTGCACGAAATTCCACAGGTGAAAATCCGTAATTACGCGTTTCAGAATAATCAAAACCTGACCTTTACCAATCAGGCCGAAACCTGGGGGTTAACCCAACCGACCTTTTCCAGCGGGGCTGCGTACGCCGATCTGGATAATGATGGTGACCTGGATTGGGTGGTCAGCAATATCAACGATTCGGCTTTTGTGTACCGCAACAATCTGACCGAAAACAAAACGAAAGATCATCATTTCCTTAGGGTGAAATTCAAAGGCGAGGGTCAGAATCCGATGGGCCTGGGAGCCCAGGTGGAGATCCGCTACGGCGAAGATCAGCAGCAGGTGTACGAGCACACCATCTATCGCGGCTATCTGTCGAGTATGGAAGCGGCGGGGCATTTCGGATTAGGCAAGCAGACCAGTGTTCGGGAATTAACCGTTACTTGGCCCAATGGACGTTCCCAAACGCTTCGTAACCTGCCCGTCGATCAGGTCGTAACTCTCGACGTACGAAATGCTCATCAGAAACGCAATACTCCGGCCCCACGGCCTACGCTGTTTGAAGCCATTGACGACACACTGGCCATTCCCTATACACATACCGAACGGGATTACATCGACTTCAACGTGCAGAAAACGGCACCCCACAAATTTTCACAGTTTGGACCTTCCATTGCCGTAGGTGATGTCAACGGTGACGGCCTCGATGACTTGTTTATGGGCGGTTCGCGAAGACAGCAGGGAACCTTCCTGCTCCAAAAAGCCACGGGCGGTTTTCAACCGATGCCTCTCCAGGCGGATCCCTCGGGTGATGCCAAGCAGTCAGAAGACGCGGGTACCTTACTTTTCGATGCGGATGGCGATGGTGATCTGGATTTGTACATTGTCAGTGGGGGAGGTGAAGCCCACGCCGGCAGCGAAAGTTTTCAGGATCGCTTGTACCTCAATGATGGTAAGGGAGGTTTCCAGCGAAACCTTAGTGCCTTGCCCGCCGAGCGAATCAGTGGCTCCTGCGTGAAAGCCGCTGATTTTGACCGCGACGGAGATCTGGATTTGTTCGTGGGTGGTCGCGTTGAACCGGAAGCCTTTCCGAAACCAGTTTCCTGTCGCATTTTGAGAAATGATTCCCAAAAGGGTAAGGTGTTGTTCACCGACGTAACGCCGCAGCTGGCTCCGGCCTTGGTCAACATTGGCATGGTGTGCGATGCGTTATGGACCGATCCGGACCGGGATGGCTGGCCGGATTTATTACTCGCCGGTGAGTACATGCCTCTGACCTTACTGAAGAATACAAAAGGAGCGTTGGCTCGGGTGAATACGGGGCTGGAATCCTACGTAGGTTTCTGGAATTCACTAAGTTCGGGAGATTTCGACAACGACGGCGACATCGATTACATCGCAGGAAATCTGGGTGAAAACAATCTGCTGCGGGTTTCTGAGCAGCGACCCGCCCGCCTGTACGCGAAAGATTTTGACCAAAACGGTAGTTATGATGTAATTCCCAGCGTGTATTATCCGGAAAAAGAGGGGGGGAGCTATCAGGAATACCCCTTCCACGTACGCGATGACATGGTGAAGCAGCTGATTGGTACGCGGGCCAAAGCTCCCAATTACAAAACCTACGCTGCCCTGACGATGGACCAGTTCCTGAGTGCGGAGGAACGAAAAGATGCTCTAGTATTGCAGGCGAATTATTCCAAATCAAGCTATATTGAAAACCAGGGAAACGGTACGTTCGTGGTAAAACCGCTGCCGACGCTGGCTCAGATCGCTCCGGTATTTGGGCTGGTTATCGAAGATTTTAACGCCGATGGCAATCTGGACGTGCTGCTGGCCGGAAACGATTATGGCAATGAGCTAACCATGGGCCGTTACGATGCTTTTCAAGGGTTGTTGTTACTAGGCAACGGGCAAGGTAACTTCCGGGCGGTATCGCCGACTGAAAGTGGACTACTGATTCCGGGCGATGCCAAGGGACTGGTTCAGTTTCTGGATGCGAAAGGGCAGTACTGCCTGATGGCTACGCAAAACCGGGATCGTCTGCGGTGTTTTCGGCTTCGCCAGCCCCAGCCCGTCGTTCGACTGTCTCCTACGGATGAAACGGTAGTACTGACGCTGAGAAACAAGCAGTCCCGACGCATGGAAGTACCCCTGGGCTCCTCGTTTTATTCGCAGTCTTCGGCCTTATTACTGAAAAATCCACAAGTGGTTCACGCCCAGGCAATTTCTGCCAAAGGTAGCTCCCGTAAGCTTTGGTAACTCCCTCAAATCCTGACCTATGAATCATTGCAAACTATTTCTTCTGTTGATGCTGTTGGGGGGCTTACTGACGGCCTGCCAGTCTACGTCACGGGTACAAACGCTGGACCCCAAAAGCCCGGAAAGTGTACATAGCTGCGTCAAGAAACTGACCGATGTCATCGTGTACGACATCTTTTCCCCGCCCGTAGCCAGTCGAATTTACACGTATACTGCTCTGGCCGCTTACGAGGCCGGACGGTTCGAAGACCCCAGCCAGCCTTCACTGACCCAGCATCTCAACGGTTTTCCAGCCATGCCGAAACCCGAGGCGGGCCAGTCGTACGCCTACACGCTGGCCGGGGTAAAGGCCTTTTGTTTCGTCGCTGAGAAGTTGACGTTTTCCAAAGATACCATCCGACAATTTGAAGCTCAGCTGCTGGAACGTTTCCGCGTTTCCGTGGACGAGCCAACCTACGAACGCTCCGTCGCTTTTGGTGAGCAAATTGCGAAGAAGATCATGGAGCGGGCAGCAAAAGACCATTACAAGGAAACCCGGGGTATGGAACGGTACAGCATCAAACAGGATATTGAAGACAAATGGCTGCCAACACCGCCCGATTATTCCGATGCTGTCGAACCCTACTGGGGACTCATTTCACCGATGGGGATGGATTCGGCGAGTCAGTTTAAGCCCGAACGGCCCTATCCGTATAGCCGCAATTCGCAGAGTCCGTTTTGGAAAGAGGTCGTCAAGGTCTATGAAACGGGAAATGCACTGGATGAGGAGAAAAAAGCCATTGCCCGTTTCTGGGATGACAATCCGTTTGTATCCCAGCATTCGGGCCATTTGATGATTGGCCGGAAAAAGATGACACCCGGCGGACACTGGATGGCCATTGCAGGACTGGCGGCTCGCCAAACCCAAGCCAACTGGGTGAAATCGGCTCAGGGGTACGCCCTGACGGCTTCGGCTTTATTAGACGGTTTTATCAGTTGCTGGGACGAGAAGTACCGTAGTGAATACCTGCGACCCGTGACCGTGATTGATAAGTTCCTGAATCCTCGCTGGGAGTCGTATTTACAAACGCCTCCTTTTCCTGAATACACCTCCGGCCATAGCGTAATCTCTGCTTCGGCGGCTTCGGTGCTGAGCCAGTTGTACGGAGCAAATTTTGCCTTTCACGATACGACGGAGAAAGAATACGGCCACGGCGAACGCAGTTTTCATTCCTTCATGGAAGCCGCTGAACAGGCGGGCATCAGCCGGATGTACGGCGGAATCCATTACGAATTTTCCTGCAAACGCGGTACGGAACAGGGCAAAAAAGTAGGTTCCTGGTTACTACTCAAAACCGGCTTATCGGCTTCGCTAGCCCAGCGGTAACGTATGATTCGATTACTTACTCAATGGATAATCTGGCTAGCGAGCTGGCTGAGCCTGGTCCTGATACTCAGTTACTGTCGGCCAGGCTCTAGTTTGCTGGCCGAAAAAGGGGCTAGATTAGTAGACCAGCATTGTAGTACCTGCCACTTGTCCGTTCGCCCGGCATTACTTGACCGGCAAACCTGGTTAGAGCAGGTGTTGCCCGCCATGGCTCCCAAATTAGGAATTGGCACCACCGCCCGTGGTGAATATTATCCCGAAACAAACGCGGCCTTACCTTTCGAAGAATGGCTGACATTGGTAGACTATTTCAGGCAGTTCGCTCCCGATACGCTACTGCCTGCTCAGCGAGTTCCGGTCAGCAATGACTATTCCCTGTTCGCCATTAAGCCCGCTCCCGCCGATTCCGCTACGGCTCTGACGCTGATGGTGCATCTGGAAAAAGACCGGGTGTACTCGGCTCAGGCTACCAACGCGATGGTGGTACAATGGGATCAGGATTTGAATCGGGTCGATTCGGTTCGTTTTCCGGCTCCAGTAGTACAGTTGCTCGTTCGTTCTGACTCGGAGCTATTCGCTACCAGCATCGGTACCATGCGGGCTCAGGATCAGTGGGCGGGAAGTCTGATTCACCGAAAGGGTCCCAACCAAACCGTACTAGCCCGACAAATGCCCCGACCCATTCACACGGCTTCGGGCGATTTCAACCGCGATGGACGTACGGATTGGATGATTGCCGGCTTCGGACATACGCAGGGGGGGCTGTACCTGACTAGCCAGCGAGCCGATGAAACCTATGAAACCCGACTACTGACGGCCCAGCCCGGAGCTACGCAGATTGAGGTGGGAGACTTCAACGCGGACGGTTGGCCCGATGCCATCGTCCTGTTTGCCCATGCTGATGAAGGCCTGTGGTTATTTCAAAACGATCGGAAGGGTGGGTTTAAATCCACCCCTTTGTTGCGATTTTTACCCTTGGCCGGATCGAGTAGTTTTCAGTTAGTGGACCTAAATAAAGACGGAAAATTAGACCTGATTTATACCAGTGGAGATAATAGTGACTATTCTCGGATTTTAAAGCCGTATCATGGATTGTATATCTACCTGAATGAAGGAAATTTTAAATTCCGGCAACACTGGTTTTATCCCATTAACGGAGCTACCAAAGTTTTAGCCGAAGATTTTGACTTAGACGGCGATGTCGATCTGGCTACGATTGCCTTCTTTGCGGACTTTCAACACCACCCGCAGGAGAACTTTTTGTACTTCAAACAAACCCAACCTTTACATTTTCAGCCTTACTCGCTCCCAGTTACGACTTACGGTCGCTGGATTTGTATGGACGCCAAAGATTGGGACGGTGACGGTGATACGGATTTAGTGCTTGGGAACTTTTCAAAAGGCTTTCGTAATTTACCCCACGTTCAACCGCATTGGAATACAAAAATTCCTTTTATCATTCTTGAAAATAAGACCCGTAGTAAACTGGAGAAACGAGCATCTTTGTTGCCGTAAGTACTGGCGAGTGCTCCTTTCTTTAAGGACTGATTTTTGCTAAAATAAGCGTATAGATTAAAAGGTTAAGCAGGTTGATTTATTCAATAAAATGAATTATTAACGCCTAGTAAAACAGCGTATACAATCCAGCGTTTGTGACTTGTATTAGATTTTGTTAAATAAGTACTGAATCAATTTCGATTCTTACTCAAGTATTGAAATCTTACGTAGTTCTATTTGCTACGAATTGTGTCTAAGTAACGCATATCGTATAATCGATTTGTTACAAAAAATATTGTAAATTTCTAATCGTCTCAAGAATGGAGATTGGAGAAAAAAATTACATTTGCTCAGTTGTTCGTTCAAAAAGTGCCCAATGTTTTCCTCTGAAAAGCCATTCGATTTATTGGAGCAGGAACTCTGGAGTCAATTCAGAGCGGGTGACGCTCATGCCTTTTCGGAGCTCATGAAACGCTACTCCCGGATATTGTTCCGATACGGGAGTCGGCTTTCGCTGGACGAAGACTTAATCAAAGATTGTATTCAGGACGTCTTTTTTGATTTATGGGAGCACCGCTCGACCATCAGTCAGCCGGCGGTCATTAAACCTTACCTTTACAAAGCCTTACGCTTACGCATTTTCAGGGAGCAGGCCAAGTGGACCCGCTGGGAAAACGTAGAGCCAGAAACGTACTTCGAATTTTCGGTTGAAAACCACTGGGTCGAACAGCAGTACGCTACCGAAACCCGTGAACAGTTTGAAAAGCTGCTGAACACCTTGCCGAAACGGCAAAAGGAAATTCTATATCTGAAATTCTCCGAGGAGCTTCCTCACGAAGATATTGCCGCTATCATGAACATGAATCGGCAATCGGTTTACAATTTACTCCACGAAGCTATCGCCCGTCTTCGCAAAAACTGGCACGACATGCCCTTTTATTTAAGTCTGGGCTTACTGTTGCTAACTGTATTATTTCAATAATTTTTTTAATTTTAAATAAAACTGATAATCAGGCAGTTGGCTGATTGTTGAATCATAATTGTAATTTTTTATATATTTTTTTACACTGTGATCAGTAGATTTTTTAGCCTTTCTGCATACTAGTCATGTAAGCCAGCAAAAAAATCTATCGAAACAATGAAATCATACAGTCATTATGAAATAGAAGATTTTCTGGCTGACGATTCGTTTCTGGATTGGGTACGAGGGGTTCCTAATGAATCATCAGCCCAGTGGGATGCGTGGCTCTATCAGTATCCGCATAAGCGAGAGCTGGTGGAGGAAGCTCGGACCCTGGCCTTAGCCATTCGAGTGAAACCTACCCGCGAGTTAAGAGATGATGAGGTACAACGATTGGTCGAGGAGGTACAACAACGATTACCACGCCAACCACGGATCATTGGCTTTGGACTTCGTCGTATAGCGGCGGGAGTTGTATTGTTAGCCGGGTTAGGAGCGGGCATCAGCTGGGGTGTTTCATGGTACAAATGCCAACAGGAGCAAGTAACGCCCTATCAGCAATTGACGGAAGCCTGCCACTGTTCGCTGACTGAACAGGTCAATACAAGTACCCAGCCTATATTTATCCGTTTACCCGATGGCAGTACCGTGGTGCTCAAATCCGGTGCCAAATTGAGCTACGATAAAGCCTTTCGGGGAACTAAACGAATCGTGTATCTACAAGGAGAGGCTTTATTCGAAGTGAAACGGAATCCGGATCGTCCCTTTTACGTATACGCCAATGATTTAGTGACGAAAGTGCTGGGAACCAGCTTTGTAGTAAATGCCCAAGCCGAGGGCGACCGAGCCAGTGTTTGTGTATTATCGGGTCGAGTTTCGGTGTTTCATCGCAATCGGTCAGAGGTACGAATTTCACCTCAGACGGAACGCAAAGCCGTCATTCTGGCCCCTAACCAGCAAATTGTTTTTCAGCAAGGAGATCCGCAACTGGTCAAGGAGATCGTAAAAAAACCTCAACTCATTAGCCATCAGGCAACCGTAAGCAATTTCGAATTTAGTGATACGGCGTTGAGGGAAGTGTTTAGTAAACTGGAAATGGCTTATGGTGTTAATATCATCTATGACGAAGAAGTAATGGCTAAATGCCCGCTGACGGCTTCTTTTACCGACCGTCCGCTGTTTGAGATGCTTACCATTATCTGTAAAGCAGTTGAAGCCCGCTATGAAATTCTGGATGGACAGATTATCGTATACGGCAAAGGCTGCTGAATAAATAGTAAACCAACAGACTTCCGCGAGTACTAAAACGATTATCCCACAACGAAAACCTCCAGCCCGTGCCTATGATTAAAGCTTAACCGCCTACCAAAAAAATCGGCAGTGTTACCAGCACCGCCGACCTACTTTTTCCACGATTTCACTTACCAGGTGATGACAACTCCGCAAGAGTTGCCCGTGGATTCTTTTTGTCGAATCGCATTTCAACAAAACACCTCAAATGTATGAAAAAAACGAAAAGGGTACTGTTGACACTCATGAAAATCACGGTCATTCAACTAGTACTGGCTACGTCCCTGTTTACCATGAGTTTTGCCTATAATGGTGAGGCCCAGGATCTGCTCAATAAGAAAGTAACCTTATCTATACAGGGACAATCCATTAAAGAAGCACTGAAAGCCGTGGAACGCCTGGCAAACGTAAAGTTTGTCTACAGTTCCCAGCTCATTCAGGCGGATCGTAAGGTGACGATTTCGGTGACGAATGAATCGCTGAACCGGGTTCTTGCTCAATTACTCCAGCCGTACCGATTAACGTATGAAGTTTCGGGCGGTAATATCATTTTAAGCCGTAACATTACCACCCTTCCGACCCGAATGGGGGGGAGCACTAGTTTGATGTCGATTCCGGCCGTAATCATCACTGGCCGCGTTACTGACGCCGCGGGTGCTGGTATTCCGGGTACGACGGTACGCCTGAAAGGTGGTTCGGCGGGTACGAGTACGGATGCAGATGGTAAGTTTTCGCTCAACGTACCGGACGCATCGGGAACGCTCATTTTTTCTTCCATCGGTTATACGACCAAGGAAGTGGAAATCGCGAACCAGACTTCCCTCAACGTTACGCTGGAAGCGGATACCAAGCAACTAACGGAAGTGGTCGTGGTCGGTTACGGTACGCAAAAGAAACAGGATCTGACGGGTGCCGTATCCGTGATCAACGTATCACAGTTGACCGAGCAGCCTTCGCCGCAGATTACCAGTCAATTGCAGGGCCGTGCTTCCGGGGTAACGGTACTGGGTTCGGGTCAGCCGGGGGAAGCTCCGCAAATCCGGATTCGGGGGATCAATACCTTCGGTAACAACTCGCCCCTGTACGTAGTGGATGGCGTACCGACGCAGAACATCAACGACATCAACCCCAACGACATCGCTTCCATGCAGATTTTGAAAGATGCCGGTTCGGCGTCGATCTACGGTTCGCGGGCGGCCAACGGGGTAGTCATTCTAACGACGAAACGCGGCAGTGGAAAGATCAAGGTTTCGTACGATGCGTATTACGGTGTACAGACGCCCCAGAGTGGTAATGTATGGGATATCCTTTCGCCGCAAGATATGGCGAATCTGAAATTCCGGGCCCTGCGGAATACGTCGAGTAATGCCATCAACGATCCGCAATATGGCAAAGGACAAAACCCGGAATTACCGAATTACATCGTTCCTTCCGGAGCCAATACGGTAGATGAGTCTACGTATTACGTGAATCCGAACTATACGGACAAAACTACCGAGTACGATAAATTTGTACGTATTGTAAAGTCGAATAAACAAGGTACGGACTGGTTCCATGAAATCTTTAAGCCCGCCAGTATTCAGAGCCATAACGTGGCCGTAAGTGGGGGAGGAGCACAGGGCAATTACTTGTTTTCACTGAACTATTTCAACCAGCAGGGTACGCTGTTGAATACCTACCTGAAACGGTATACGATCCGTTCGAACAGTCAGTACAATATTAGCGATCACGTACGAATTGGTGAAAACTTGGCCTTCGCCGTGTCGGATAACCGTCGGGTAAACTCCTCTACCGAAGGCAGTGCCATCGGTATGGCGTTCCGTATGCAGCCCATTATTCCGGTGTATGACATTCGGGGCAACTACGCTGGATCGTTTGCTCAAGGTTTAGGCAACGCCAAAAATCCGGTAGCGATTCAGGAACGGGCTCGTAACAACAAAGGCTTAAACAATCGTTTGTTTGGCAATATGTACATCGAGGCTGATTTCCTTAAAGATTTCGTAGCCCGGAGTAGCTTTGGGGGTGAAATTTTCTCGGGAGCCTTTAACAGCTTTTCCTATCCGGAATACGAGAATGCCGAAAACCTGACGACAAACTCCTACACGGAGAATACCTTCAGTGGTTTCAACTGGACCTGGTCGAATACGCTGACCTGGTCACACAACTTCAATAACACGCACGACTTAAAAGTATTGGTGGGTACGGAAGCGTATCAAAACCGGGGACGTAACGTAGGCGGTACGACGACGGGTTACTTCTCGTTCGATCCGAACTTCACGAACCTGACCACGGGTTCCGGTACGCCTACGAACTACAGCAGTCGCTATGCCGATGCCTTGTTCTCGCTCATTGGACGCATTGATTACAACCTGCTGGGTAAATACCTGGTCAGTGCTACCGTGCGTCGTGATGGATCTTCGCGTTTCCTGAATACGCAATATGGCGTGTTCCCGGCATTCAGTGCGGGTTGGCGGATTTCGCAGGAAGAATTCATGAAAAACGTATCGTGGGTTACGGATTTGAAACTGCGGGGCGGCTACGGAATCATGGGGAACCAGTTGAACGTAGATCCGGCAAACGCCTATACGGCCTACGGCGGGATTCGGGGTCAGTCGTATTATGACATCACGGGAGCTAACAAAATTCAACAAGGATTCCAACGTACCCGTATCGGTAATCCCGATGCCAAGTGGGAGCGGAACATCAACTCCAACATTGGTATCGACGCAACGCTGTTCAAAGGAAAAATCGATATCGCTTTGGACTATTATCGCAAAGATATCCGTGACCTCCTTTACAACCCCGAATTGGCCGGTACTGTAGGCTTGGGTAGTGCTCCTTTCGTGAACATTGCCAACATGAAAAACTCAGGAATCGACTTGGCTGTCACCTGGAATGGTAACATTACGAGTGATCTGAAATTCAATGTAACGGGAACCTTGACTACGTACGACAACAAAATCCTGAAAGTATCGAATGGCTCCAGCTATTTTGATCAGGAAGGTCGTCGTTTCAACGGTAGTAACATCGTACGCAATGCCGTCGGACACTCGATTGGCCAGTTCTTTGGATACAAAATTGATGGCTTCTGGGATTCACAGGACGAGATCAATCAGGCCAATCAGCAGGCTCGCGAGCGGACAGGAAATGCCTCAGCCATTTATCAGACGGATGTAGCCGTGGGTCGTTTCCGCTACGCGGATGTCAATGGTGACGGACAAGTGACCGATGCCGACCGTACCTTCCTGGGTAATCCAAATCCGAAGTTCAGCTACGGTCTTAACCTAGGTCTGAATTACAAAAACTTCGACTTTGGTATCTTCCTGTACGGCGTAAAAGGTAATGACATCTGGAATAACGTACGCTGGTGGACTGATTTCTACACCAACTTCGCCGGTGCGAAGAGCCATACGGCTTACTACGATTCCTGGACGCCGGATCACATGAACGCCAAGGCTCCGATTCAGGAAGACAAAGGCTCATTCAGTACGAACCAGGTACCCAACTCGTACTACATTGAAAAAGGATCGTATCTCCGGGCCAAGAATGCTCAGATTGGCTATACCTTCCCGGCTAGTATGCTCAAAAGTGTAGGAATCAGCCGCTTGCGGGTATATGTTCAGTCAGCCAACTTGTTTACCATTACCAAATACTCGGGCCTGGATCCTGAAATTGGCACTACGGTAAATACCAACAACAGTTCGGGCGGAAGTAGCAACCAGTCTTTCGCTACTACTACGTCTTTTGGTATCGACGAAGGGGTATATCCGAACCAACGTCAATTCTTATTAGGTCTGAATTTATCCTTCTAAACAAACGTGCGGAACTCGATGAAAACGATACGATATATTCAGGTTACTGCAGTTCTAGCAGCCTGTTTGACTACTTTTTCCTGCAACAATAATTTTCTGGATCAGCCGGCACTGGGTGTCGTCAGCGATAGTCAGTTAACCAATAAAGCGGGCGTGAATACCCTCTTAATCGGAGCCTACGCCGTGCTGGACGGTATTACGACAACCGATCAGAGTGCCTGGGAAGTGGCTCCGGGAAACTGGATTTACGGTAGTGTATCCGGGGGCGATGCCCACAAAGGCAGTGACGGGGCGGATCAGGGAAGTATGAACGATTTGATGACGTATACCCAAAACCCAAGTAACGGCTTTTTCAATAGCAAGTGGAGAGCGGGTTACGAAGGGGTCAACCGGACTAATACGACCTTGTATTACGTAAAAAAAGCATCAGATCTGACCGCTACCGAGGCAAAAACCATTGAAGCGGAAGCTCGTTTTTTGCGGGGGCATTATTATTTCGATCTGAAAAAGATGTTTAATAATATTCCCTGGATTGACGAAAATACGAGTGATTACAGTGCCCCGATTGCGACGGATTTCTATAAACCGAATACAGAAAACGTCTGGCCGAATATCGAAGCAGATTTCAAGTTTGCCTTCGAGAATCTGCCTGATAAGCAAGGCAATGTCGGGCGGGTCAACAAATGGGCGGCCGGAGCGTATTTGGCTAAAACGTATCTCTACCAAAAGAAATATACTGAAGCCAAAGCACTGTTTGATCAGGTGATCGCCAGCGGAATAACGTCTAACGGTTTGAAATATGCCTTGACGGATCGCTTTGAAGATAATTTCGATGCGGCGACGAAGAACAATGCCGAGTCGGTCTTTGCGGTTCAGATGGTGGCCAACGATGGTACGAACAACATTGACAACGCCAACCGGGGTCAGATGCTGAACTTTCCGTATCAGAGCCCCTTCCGTTGCTGCGGTTTTTACCAGCCTAGCCAGGACTTGGTGAACTCGTATCGGACGGATGCGTCGGGTCTGCCTTACGTAGACAACTACAACAGTGCACCCGTAAAAAATGATATGGGTGTATCCTCGAAAGATCCGTTTACTCCCGATAATACGTCACTCGATCCACGTTTGGATTGGACGGTTGGCCGTCGGGGCATCCCGTACTTGGATTGGGGCAGACACCCCGGCCAAGCCTGGATTCGTAGTCAACCCTATGCGGGCCCGTACTCACCGAAAAAGAACGTGTATTGGCAAGCTACGCAGGACAAGTACTCGGATCAAAGTACCTGGGCTCCCGGTACGGCTATTAACGTACTGATCATCCGTTTTGCGGATGTACTGCTCATGGCCGCTGAAACTGAAGCCCACTTGGGTAATCTGGCAAAGGCTCAGGAATACGTGAATTTGGTACGGGCCCGTGCCGCCAAACCCGTCAATCTGGTATACAACTATCAGGATGAAAACAACCCCATGGCTGGTTTTTCAACGACACCTGCGGCGAACTACAAAGTGACCATTTACCCCGCTGGAACCTTCGCCGGTTACGGAAAAGACAAAGCCTTACAGGCCATCTATTTCGAGCGGAAACTGGAGCTGGCGATGGAAGGACACCGTTTCTTTGACCTTTCCCGTTGGGGCATCGCGGAACAAACGCTAAACAACTACATTCAGTACGAAAGCAAAATCACTACGGATTTGACCGGCGGTCGCTTTACGGCTCCCAAGAACAACTACTTCCCGATTCCACAGCGACAAATTGACCTTTCCACGGTAAGTGGACAGCCTACGCTGAAACAGAATCAGGGCTACTAGCGGGTTTTGAGTTTAGGGTTGGGAGTTTTGAGTTGCTCATCCCGGCCCTGCTCTATAAACATCCCGAAAGCCTCAAAACTTTCGGGATGTTTCATTTAGAAATAACTTTCCGTGATCCTGAAAAGACCTGTATTCAGTAAAACAAAAAGTCTAACTTAAATAGATCTTGGTAACGGAGCCCCTTAAACCCCAAACACTTATGCAGGCACGTCGTAACTTCTTGAAACAGGCCAGCCTTTTGCTGGCGGGTAGTACGGTTTATCCTTTACTGTCGCAGGCAAAAGAGTATAATCTGGCCGTCAAACCTATCGGCATACAACTTTTTACGGTATTCGAACCGATGAACAAGGACCCTCAGGGTACGCTCAAGCAAATCGCCGCCATTGGGTACAAAGAGATCGAGTCGGCGTTTAGTAGTCGGGGTGGTTATTACGGCTATAAACCGAAAGAATTTAAAGCGTTAGTAGAAGATCTGGGGATGAAATGGCGTTCACACCACGCCGTAGGGGCACCCTTCAAGCCGCGTCCAGGTATGAAACTACCGACGGGCTCGGATGGAAAACCGATGACCATCCCGCCGATGCTAAACCTGCGGGATAACTACCAGCAGCTCGTCGACGATGCCGCCGAAGCGGGCCTCAAGTACCTGGTGTGTGCCAGTACGCCCGTCGCCACAATGGACGAGATTACTAGCTCCATCGAAGTATTTCAAAAAACGGGAGAAGCCAGCAAAAAGGCGGGTCTGCAATTTGCGTATCACAACCACGCGACGGAATTCGATCCGGTTGAAGGAGGGAAGACCCCCTACGAAGTCATTCTAAAACAAACCAGTCCGGATCTGGTAAAAATGGAATTAGACCTGGCCTGGGCGACCAAAGCGGGTAAAGATCCGGTGGCTTTGTTCAAGGAGCATCCGGGCCGTTTTCCACTCTGGCACATCAAAGACATCAAAAAGGATCTGAATGCCATTACCGAAGTAGGAAATGGTGTCGTGGATTTCAAACACGCCTTCGCTGCGGCCAAAATAGCTGGATTGAAATACTTCTTCGTTGAGCAGGATCTGGCTCCATCGATGGATAGTATTAAAGTCAGTTACGAGCATTTATCGAAGATTTTGGCTTAGATACATTAGTTTTAAAATCCCGCCTAACCTCTCGGTTAGGCGGGATTTTTCAATGGATACAAATGCTTTTTTTAGGTATGAATAAGGTATACCGTTTCTGGGTGATAGGCTTGAGTTTGCTGATGGGTTGCGGTCCGACTTCGGAAACGAAGAAAGAACCCGACGGAGCCGAACTGGTAGCAACCCATTGCTCGGGTTGTCATTTGTCTGTCAAACCCGAACAACTGGATAAAGAAACTTGGCTGAAGCACGTCCTGCCCGCGATGGCTCCAAAACTGGGTATTCCTACAACGGCCAATGGCGAGTACTATCAGGTGGCTAATAATCAGCAGAAATCAGCGTTGTCATTTGCCGAATGGACGCAGCTGGTGGCCTATTTCGAAAAGAATGCCCCTGACAGTTTGAAGGCTGCTCCGAGAGAAGTGTTAAAGCAGGACTGGTCCATCTTTGCTTTGGAAAAGCCCAGCGAATTTCCGGAATCAGCATTGACCACTATGGTACAGTTTCACGAAGGAAAAGTTTATTCGGGACAGAATGGGCAGCCAACGCTGTATGCCTGGGATAAAACCCTGCGTCGTTCGGAAGCAGCGACGCTGAACTCTCCCGTAGTGAATGCGGCCTTTGTGAGTCCGACGGAAGCAGTCGTTACGACGATTGGTACCTTACTGGCGGTAGATCAGCCTGTGGGAGAGGTGGTGAACGTTGATCTGCGGACGAAAAAGACGAAGGTCATCGCGAATGCTTTGATTCGACCGATTCAATCGGTACCCGGTGATTTCAATAAAGATGGTCGTACGGATTGGATCATCTGCGGATTTGGTCACAATCAGGGAGGTTTGTATCTGTCCGTACAACAAGCAAATGGTTCGTACCAAACCCAGCCGATTCGGGCCGAGGCCGGAGCTACGCAGGTCGTCGTAGATGATTTTAATAAAGACGGATGGCCCGACTGTATGGCCCTGTTTGCCCACGCAGACGAAGGCCTCTGGTTGTTTACAAACGATCAAAAAGGCGGGTTTGAAGCCCGCAACGTACAGCGATTTCTACCCTTAGCAGGCTCGACCAGTTTTCAGTTGGTTGATCTGAACAAAGACGGTCAGCTGGATTTAGTGTACACCAGCGGTGACAACAGTGATTACTCCAAGATACTCAAACCCTACCACGGCGTATATACCTTTATCAATCAGGGAAATTTCAGGTTCAAGCAGCAGTGGTTTTATCCCGTCAACGGAAGTACTAAAGTAATCGCCGCCGACTTCGATCAGGATGGCGACATGGATCTGGCGACCATTGCCTTTTTCGCCGATTTCAAACGCACGCCCGAGGAAAGTTTCATCTACTTTGAGCAGGAAGCCAATGGTCGTTTCATACCGCACGCCGTACCCGTTCACGCCTACGGCCGCTGGATTTGTATGGACGCCCAGGACTGGGATGGTGACGGCGATCTGGATATTGTACTAGGGAATTATAGCCGTGGCTTCAATAATCAGGATGACTATAAGCCTAACTGGAACATGCATTTGCCGCTGATTGTACTACGAAATAAGACTAGGTAGGGACAGCCCTTGCAAGCCTTGACTTGAAAATCTCCGGTTAAACCAAGGGAAGCTGTTATTTTTGCGGATCATACTACAGGACAAATGCTGTAGTAATGGTTTTTCCCCAGCATGAAGTCACTTACCATTGTCAACCGCCATTATCCGCCCAATCCCGGTATTACGGGCGAATCGGCCTGGGATTTAGCTCAGGTACTGATTGAAAAATACGGCGTTGAGGTACACATTGTTCACATTGACCGTACGTACGACGGGGGCGGAGCCGTCCGGAAGCCCGTTGGCCATACGCACGCCGTATCGACGATTTACGAAGGAAAAAATTCCCTGCTCCGGTTTATTGCTGGACCGCTCGATGGATTTCTGCTGATTCGGAAGGCACGAAAGCTAAAAAAAGGGCCTTTGCTAGTTATGACTAGTCCGCCCTTACTTCCGTTCTGGGCTTCGCTGTTTTTAAAGCGGAAAAACTGGATTCTGTGGAGTATGGACTTATTTCCGGAAGGTTTTGCCGCCGACGGAAAAATCAAACCAACCAACCGCCTGTACCGCTGGATTCTCAAGAAAAGCTATGAAAACGCTCCCAAAGCTCTGATTGCTCTGGGACCGAATCAGGCGGAGCTGTTGCGGCGTAACTACCAGCAGTCCATTCCCACCATCCTGTTACCCTGTGGCGTACTGGTGGATCAGTCCAGGGATGAAACCCGACCCGACTGGCATTCGGATGCTACCAAAATTTACCTGGGTTATGCTGGCAATGTAGGGGAGGCTCATTCGGCAGAATTTCTGGAAAGTGTCATTCGTCAGTTTAACCCGGAGAAACAGCAACTCATCTTGGCTCTGTACGGAACCAAAGCCGAACGCTTACTGAAGCTAGCCGAAGGTAAACCGGGCATTACCCTGCTAAAAAACATTCCCCGGGCCCAATTACACTGGCTGGATGTACAATTGGTGAGCCTTCTGCCGCAGTGGACGCATATTGCCGTACCGTCCAAAGCCGTGAGTGCCATTTGTTCGGGTTCACCCATTCTTTTTTGCGGTAGTAAAGAAGCGGATACCTGGGAACTTCTTCGGGATGCTGCCTGGTTAATCAATACCGACGAAGAGCTGGATTCTCAGGTGAAACAAGTGTTAGATTCACTGACTCATTCAGCAATTGAAGATAAAAAACGCTCGGCCCGACTCGTTTCCCGCAGACTCAACGAAATGGTCGATCAGGCGTATCAAAGCATAGAAAAATTGATTTAGTGGAGTTTTGAGTATAGGGTTTTGTGTGTAGCGTTACTGTTGCTCTTTCCGTAGGCCGCTCTTTCGGATTTGTAATCCGAAAGCAACCTGTAGCGAAAGCAAGGCAACTCAAAACTGACAACTCGAAACCTAAGACTCTTTTAAGGTTAACTACCTTACGAACGCATGAAGAAAACAGTATCCTACGTACTGGAGCCTGAAATTGCTCTGGATACGGACCGTTTTCGGCAGTTCATTGCCGATGAATTCAGCTTACCCCTGGATGCCGCCGACTGGCAGGTACGCAAGACCCGACAGTCCGTTGATGCCCGAAGTCGACAGGTGAAAATCAACGTCGAAGCCGAAGTTTTCATCAACGAAACACCCCAACCGCGACGTCAGTACGAATTCTCGTACGGTAATGTGAGCCAGGCTCCGACAGCGATTGTCGTAGGAGCAGGCCCGGCGGGACTTTTTGCAGCTTTGCGGCTCATTGAACTGGGTGTTCGTCCGATTGTACTCGAACGCGGGAAAGACGTGCGGGCCCGTCGCCGGGATCTGGCGGCAATCAACAAAGAACATCTGGTCAATCCCGAATCCAACTACTGTTTTGGTGAAGGTGGGGCGGGTACGTATTCCGATGGAAAGCTCTATACCCGTTCTAAAAAACGCGGGGATATTCGACGTATCCTCGAAATTCTGGTCAATCACGGGGCCGTCGAGGATATTCTGGTGGAGGCTCACCCGCACATTGGTACCAATAAGTTACCCTACGTTGTGGCCGCCCTTCGCGAGCAAATCCTACAAGCGGGGGGAGTGATCAAATTTGAAACCAAGGTTACCGATTTTGTCCTGGAAAAAGGAGAAATGCGGGGCGTTGTTACCGCTGATGGGCAAAGCTATACCGGCCTGGGCGTTATCCTAGCAACGGGACATTCCGCCCGGGACATCTTCGAACTCTGCGAAAAGCGGGGTATCCTGCAGGAAGCCAAGCCCTTCGCGATGGGCGTGCGGATTGAACACCCGCAGTCGCTAATTGACCAGTTGCAGTACCATCGGCCCGATCGGGGCATTCTGCCCGCTGCCTCGTACAGTCTGGTGGCTCAAACCCAGTATAAGGGTGTCGAACGGGGCGTATTTTCGTTCTGTATGTGTCCGGGTGGTTTTATCGTTCCGGCGGCTACGGCTCCCGGCGAGCTGGTCGTAAACGGAATGTCACCGTCTCGCCGCGATTCTTACTTTGCGAATTCGGGTATGGTCGTTGCGGTGAATGAACCCGATTGGAAA